>DATIJR010000001.1:0-5674 GCA_035478455.1 Patescibacteria group bacterium
GTGGTACAATGAGCTTATGATACGCGGGATTATCTTTGATTGTTTTGGGGTGTTGACAACTGACGGGTGGCTTCAGTTCCGCGAGGAGCATTTTAAAGAAGGGACTCGCGGATACGGGGAAATTTCTCAACTTAATCACCAGGCCGATATTGGCTATATTACGCACGATGAGTTTATGCAGGCGATTGCCGATCTATCACACATTGATGTGGATGAAGTAAAGAAGACGCTTGAGCAACGTTCACCAAACAACGGACTTTTTGATTACATTCGTGATGAGCTGAAGCCAAATTATAAGATTGGGCTACTGAGCAATGCATCTGATGATTGGACTGGGGAGTTATTTCGTCCTGATCAAGTCGCGCTTTTTGATGAGAAAGTGTTTTCGTTCCAAATTGGTGTTGATAAGCCGCATGCGGCAATGTATGAAACAGCAGCGACGCGACTTGGATTACTTCCTGAAGAGTGTATCTTTATTGATGATCGTGAAGGATTTGTAACTGGCGCCAAAGATGTTGGTATGCAGGCATTTGTATTTGAAACAAACGCACTTACTAAGCAAAAAATTGACGAGATTATTGCGCTGTCTAACTAGTCATGCCTGAGCTTCCTGAAGTTGAAACTGTACGTCGTGGACTTGAACGACTTATTGTTGGTAGCCAGATTAAAACAGCAACGGTGTACGATTCACCAAAGAGCTTTCCGAACAGTCAGGCTGATGTCGAACAATTTGCATATGGCGCAACGATTACTGCGATAAAGCGTCGTGCAAAAGTGTTGCTTATTGAGCTTTCTACGAATTATACATTTGTTACTCATTTAAAGATGACCGGGCAGCTGGTGTATGTGGGAAACGAGCGGTTCGGGGCAGGGCATCCGACAGATTCACTTGTCGGGAATTTACCCGATAGATCAACGCGCGTGGCGATTGCATTCAATGACGGTACGATATTGTTTTTTAATGATCAGCGTAAGTTTGGTTGGATGAAATTATACCCGACACCAGAGGTAATGAACATTGCTTTTATGCAGAAGGTAGGGCCGGAGCCACTTGAAGATAGTTTTACGGCCGATGTATTTGTGCCGCGTATGCGCCGACGCAATAATACAACGGTTAAAGCGGCAATTCTGGATCAGACGGTACTTGCCGGCGTAGGGAATATCTATGCTGATGAAAGCCTTTGGGGTGCTAAAATTCATCCGTCGACACGAGTAAAGAATGTGAGCGATGAAGAGCTCGCGACGTTACTCGGTGAACTCAAGTATGTCCTCAATCTAGCTATTGAAAAGGGTGGTTCGACAGATAAAAATTATGTAAATGCTGAGGGCAAGCGGGGAAGTTATATTGATTTTGCCCGTGTATTCCGTCAAGAAGGCAAAGAATGTCCACGTCACCCTGGAGTGATTATTATTAAAACCAAAGTCGCAGGGCGAGGTACTCATATTTGCCCGATATGTCAGCCTGCGCCGTTATAGTCGCCACCTCTGTTTCGTAGTATCATAGAAGTAATGATATATCTGATTCACGGCGAAAATGCATATCTGCAGGAACTGGAGCTGCAGAAGATCGCAAAGGCGGCTGACGCGACGCCAGAGCGTATTGATACTGATGCATTATCACTGAATGCTCTCGCTGATATTGTTCGCGGTGGATCTTTATTTGCGATGAAGCGTCTTGTTGTTATTAGGGAACTTTCTAGCGACGCGACGTTGTTTGGTAAGCTCGCTGAGTGGGCTGGCGAGGTGCCGGATGAGACGACAATTGTGTTACTAGAGCGTAAACTTGATAAGCGCACTAAGGCGTATAAGGCGATTCTTAAGGCCGCAACCGTGATACTCGCTGATTCGTTTACTGAGCGTGATATGCGAATGGCTGAGGAGTGGCTGCGCACAGTGGCAAAGCAATATAGCGTATCGCTTTCGCCAACTCAGGTTGCGCACATGGTTGAACGGGCGCTCGTGGCGAGTGAGAGGGCGTCGTCGCGCGTGGTTGACCAAATGCAGCTTGCGCACGCGATGAAGGCTCTTGCAGGCGCTGAGACGGTGACTGATGAAATGATTGCGACGGTGTTACCACAGGCGATGATTGACAGTGTGTTTGATATGCTTGAGATTGCTGCACAACGGGAATCAGCACGCCTTGATATACTCCTGGCAGATATGGCGCGAACTGAGGATGGCCATCGCGCTCTTGCACTACTGAGTGGACAGTGGGCACAGCTAGCGGCCGTTGCGACACTTGGCGGGGCATCGCAGAGTATCGCGACTGAACTTGGGCTCCACCCGTTTGTGGCAAAGAAGATGCAGGAGACGGCTCATCGATTTAAAAGTAGTGAGATCCGCACACTAACACAGCTTATTGCTGATCTTGATATCGATACGAAAACATCCCAGGCGGGGCCGTGGGATGCGGTGTATCGGTTCTTATACGCAATTACTACCCGATAATAAAATAACCCCTCGGATAAGGGGTTATTTTTGCTTGAAAGACTAACTTAGGCTTTCTTTGTTGCTGGCTTTTTTGTTGTTGTAGCTTTAGCAGCTGGCTTCTTTGCTGGAGCTTTTTTCGCAGCAGGTTTAGCAGTGGTCGCTTTAGGCTTAGCGCTTGCAGCAGGCTTAGCGCCAGCAGCCTTAGCAGCCTTAGCAAGACCGGCCTTACGGCGGCTAGCGGTAGCTTTTTTGATGAGGCCTTTTTTAACTGCTGTATCGAGCTCACTCTGAGCTGCACTAAGGTTAGCAGCGGTTGGTTCAGAGGTGAAAGTCTTAACTGCACCCTTGATGTCACGCTTGATGTTCATGTTGCGTGCACGGCGTTTTGCAGTTTGCTTCATTCGCTTGATTGCTGATTTGATGATTGGCATATTGTTCCTTATATCTTATCTTTAGAGCTACTATTTCAATCAAAGACTGATTATACCTGAGACACCTCTGTTTGTAAAGAGGGCATGGATAATCGTTGACGGGGATAAACTACTTATGGTATAGTGAAGCCAAACTCGAAAAAAGAACATAAACAGTAGGTACATACTAATGGCAGATCAAGGCGCACTCAAGCAAATCATTCAAAAGCTCAAAGATAGCAACAATGTTCTTGTTACTGTTAACTCGAATCCATCTGTTGACGAGCTTTCTGCTGCGCTTGCCATTACGCTTTGTATTAACAAGCTCAATAAGCACGCTACGGCGGTGTTTAGCGGTGATGTGCCCCCTGCAATCGAGTTTTTAAACCCTGAGAAAACGTTTGAGAATACGGTTGATAGTCTGCGAGACTTCATCATCGCTCTTGATAAAGAGAAAGCCGATCACCTCCGCTACAAGGTAGTGGATGATATGGTGAAGATATTTATCACACCGTACCGAACGACAATTAATGAGAAAGATCTTGAATTTTCTCAGGGTGATTATAATGTGGAATTTGTATTAGCTGTCGGTGTACAGAATGAAACCGACCTTGATCGTGCGCTAGAAAGCCACGGTCGTATTTTGCATGATGCAACGGTTGCTGCAGTTTCGCTTGGCGAGCCTACGAAACTTGGCGGCATCGAATGGGCTGATAGTGACGCAAGTAGCTACAGTGAAATGTTATTCCAGATTGCCGAGGGCGTGAAGGGTGATAAAACTTTATTGGATGAGCAAGTAGCTACTGCATTTCTTACTGGTATCGTAGCGGCAACTGATAGGTTCTCGAATGGCAAGACGAGTTCGAAAGTGATGACTGTTGCGGCGCAGCTTATGTCAGCTGGCGCTAATCAGCAGCTTATAGCTACGAAACTTGAAGAAGATATGGCGATTTCAACTCAAGCTAACGTGTCACATGCACCAGTAGAGGAAAAACCTCAGGATTTGCCAAAAGAAGAGCAAAAAGATGACGATGGGGCAATTGGAGCGCTTTCGATTTCGCATGTGCCAGAAGGTGATGTCGATGAAGTAACTAAAGCAGTTGCTACGGAAAATTCTGGTCAAGCATTGAGTCGTGCTGAGCAAGAGCTTGCGAAACAGACTGAACGTGTCAATGAAGACCGCCAAGAAGATGCGACTGAAGAAGCTGAGCAAAAACTTGCTGAGCAGCTTGCAACGACTGCACCAGCAGCGCCGCCTGCGTTTGAGCTTCCAACGGTAACGCCGGTAGCGGCACCTTTGGCTGGGGATCCATTGAAATCACACACTGACGAGGAAACGGGTATCCCAAGCTTTGGCGGTACACTAAATGCTACGACTGAGCAAGCCGAAGAGGATAAGCGTCAACAAATAGAGGATGACCGTAATCACACAATTTTGAGCCATAATAGCTCGTATGCCACAGGTGCGCCATCATTCCAGTCGCCAATTAACGCAGCTGCCGGCCATGTGGATGCGGAACCTGAAGTACGTGATGTGCTTGCTGAGGGGAACGATACTGCGCTAACGAGTCACGCAGAGGTCATTCAGCCACCTGCGCCGATTACTTCTTCAGAGCCAACTTTAGCTGAAATTGATGCGCAAAATCGTGTCGCGCATACTGATGCACGTGCAGCGCTTGATGCAGCACTCAATACTCAAGATCAGCCGACACCGGCGATGCCTGCATTTGAGCCAGCGCCAATCCCTGCGCCAACTCATGAGCAAGAGGTAGCACCTGCGCTTCCTCCGTTGCCACCGCTTCCACCAATGCCCGATTTCTCAACGTTGCCACCGCTTCCTGGTGAGCCAACGCCTGCAAGTGTAGCTTCAGTACCAGATACGCTGGGTGCGGTATTGCCGCCAGCTCCAGCTGAACAGCCAGCACAGCCAGCTGACCCAGGCCAGTTCAGAATTCCTGGCCAGTAAATTAGCCAAGGATCATAAAGTGATTTAACCCAATATCGCGCCCGAGGGCGTGTATTTGGGTTTCGGCGTCGTCGCGCTGGCTATGATGAACGCGCATAACTTCGATAATTTGGCTATGATATTCGCGGGCGTCTATAATTTCATCGATTTGTTCTGGTGTACGACCCGCTTCCATGTAGATCCAATTGGTATTAATGGCTGGATTTTGGCTCTCAGGTAGGCAGAATAGGTGAATGCGGGTGAAGCGACTATCGTGTTGCTTGAGGCGATAGAACGCAAGGCAGAGTGCGCGAGTAGCGACGATATGGTCGATGTGGCCAGTGAGCCCATTGAGGTCGAATCCCATAAATTCAATTTCTACATCCTGACTTGCAGCTGTTTCGCGCACGATGTGTTGGACTTTGTCGGCGATTTCGATCATGTCGATGTTGGAGAGCTGCCCATCGGTATAGCCGAGTTCATGTTGGCTAGAAGCACCCATTATTTGGCCGCTTTTGAGCCATTCCTCGCGCCGCACGGCTCCTAAATCAGGTGCGTTGTCGGGATTGGTGCCATTTTGGCCTAAGGTAAGGGTAATGAGGTGTAATTCCGTGCCACCATGGACGGCTTTTATAAGTGTGCCGCCTGGGCCAAACGCTTCGTCGTCGGGGTGGGCAAATATGCCAAATAGTAATTTTTTCACTGTATTTAGTATACTATGAGCAATGGACGGAGAGATTATTTTAATTGATAAACCAACTGGGATGACCAGTTTTGGTGTTGTGGCGAGAGTTCGCCGTATTTTGAGCCGTCAAGCTGGCAAGAAGGTGAAGGTGGGACACTGTGGCACATTGGATCCATTCGCGACTGGGCTTTTGATTTTGGTGAG
>DATIJR010000002.1:0-7362 GCA_035478455.1 Patescibacteria group bacterium
GATGTTGATAGCGCCTTTACGGCAATCTTAGCTGATGTCGGTGGCGGTACCACTGACATTGCCGTTGTTAATGATGGTGGCGTCGAAGGCACCAAGATGTTTGGCATTGGCGGACGTAGCTTTACTAATACCATTGCAACAGAACTAGAGATTCCGTACGAGCAAGCAGAAAAGCTAAAAGTAAATGTCGGCGACGACAAAATAAAAGCATCTGTTAAAAAGGACGTCGCCAAAGCCGTCGATAAAACTCTCGATGTATGGCTTGCGGGCGTTGAGCTTGCGCTGAGCGAATTTGATTCAGTCGATCACCTCCCGCCTCGTATTTTGCTTTGCGGTGGTGGTGCAAGTCTCGAGCAGCTCATGACAGCACTCGAGCAGCGCGAATGGTATAAAGACCTTCCGTTCACCAAGAAGCCTTCAGTGCACCACATTAAACCAACCGATGTTGTCGGTATGTCAGACGTAACCGGCGAGGCAAACGACCATACCTTTATTACGGCGATGGGGCTGCTCCGCGTCGGATATGATACAATAATTGGGATAAGCGAAACGGGTTCATTGCGCGATAAGCTCAATCGAATGCTTCGTATATAACTTAACTGGGGTAGCATGCAAAAAGACGTTATCTATATCGATACCGAAGACGACATCACCGCCATTATCGGCAAGGTGCGCGCCAGCGATCATAAAATTGTCGCCCTAGTGCCGCCGAAGCGCATTGGTGCTATTCAGAGCGCAGTAAACCTCAAGCTCGTTCAGCGTGCAGCCGGCCAGGCAGATAAGCGCCTTGTCCTTATTTCGAGCAACGCAGCACTCACAGCGCTTGCGGGCAGCGCGAATATTCCTGTTGCGAAGAACCTTCAGAGTAAGCCTGAGGTTGCTGAAATCCCAGCTATCGATATCGATGATGGCGAAGACGTCATTGATGGTAGTGACATGGTAGCGCCAAAAGGCTCCGCAGGGTCAAAGCTTGATGATGCAATTGCGGCTGCTGACGATGATTTAGGTGTGAGCGCAGGTACGGCCGCACCTGTACGGCCAGTTCGGGCAACACCAAACGGCCCACGAGCTGCTGGTAGTCGGGGGATTAAAATTCCAAACTTCGATAAGTTCCGCAAAAAGTTATTTTTGATTGGTGCTGCAGTCGTTCTATTAATCGGCTTCTTAGTCTGGGCGATTGTATTTGCACCAGCGGCTAAGATTACAATTACCGCACGCACATCAGATAGCTCTCTCAACACACTCGTCAAAATGGGTGATAGCCTCACCACAAGCCTGCGCGATGGTACAGTAAAATCTGTCACAAAGACAGTCAAAAAAGATGTGTCCGTATCATTCGCTGCAACCGGCACTAAGAATGTAGGCGATAAGGCGGCAGGTTCGATTGTCATGCAAGTTTGCGTTTCCACTTTCCCTCCTTCAACTCCAGCAACTATTCCTGCCGGTACAATAGTCACTTCTGCCGGTAATCAATATGTAACAAATACTGCAGCTACATTTAGCGGCGTTGGCTATGGTAATGGCTGTGCCAACTACAAGAGCGGCAGTGTCTCTATTACGGCGAGTGCTGGCGGAGCGGCCTACAATACTTCAAGTAGTGCAAGCTTTACGGTGGGTAGTAATGCAGGCGTAACCGCACAGGGCTCAGCATCCGGCGGTACGGATAAAAATGTACAGGTCGTTCAGCAGAGTGATGTCGATACTGTCTCAAACAATATCCTTAGCAGTACAGATAACGATACAGCTAAGAAATCTCTTCAAGACGCACTCGGTAGTGACTACGTAGTGCTAGACGGTAGTTTCAAGAGTGATACGAGCGCGGTAAAACCGAGCCCTGCAGTCGGTACTGAGGCGGATAGCGGGAAAGGTGCACTCACTGGTAGCGTAACATTCTCAATGGTGGGTGTTCCGAAGAAAGAGCTCGGCACATTCCTCGATGCATACTTCGCGCAGCAGATCGATGGTCAAGATAATCAAAAAGTCTACGATAATGGCATCAAGGGCGTCTCGTTCACTAATGTGAACGCGGTAGATAGTGGCTTCACGGCAAACATTACAACCAATGGTAAGATCGGTCCTAAGATTGACGATAAAGCACTCAAAGAATATGCCAAAAGCAAGCGCTTCGGCGAAATCCAAAGCTACGTAAAGAGCATTAACGGTGTCGAAGACGTTGATATCAAGTTCTCTCCATTCTGGGTAAACTCTGCACCGAATGATGTGAACAAAATTCACGTTGAGTTCAAGGTGAATGGCTAAACGGAACTTCCTTGCACTCGATGTTGGCGAGCGGCGCATAGGTGTTGCTGTTGCTGATAGCTCAATTAAAATCGCCATTGCGTACGAGACTATTGTCGTTGATGGCAATGAAATCAAGCGTATCGCCGAGCTTGTCTCGTACGAAAATATCGACGTTGTCGTGATCGGCTACCCACGCAATCAATCGGGTGAGCCGACTAAGCAGACTGAATATGTCGAGGCGTTTGCCGAACTGCTCGTTGATATTGCCCCAGAAATTGTCTTCCAGGACGAATCACTGACCAGTGTAAAGGCGGAAGAAACTCTCAAGCGTCAAGGTAAGCCTTTTGAAAAAGGCGATATCGATGCACTTGCGGCGAGTTTCATTCTAGAAGATTATCTGGAGCAGCATTGATGGACGGCTTTAAGCGCCCATCGCAGCAGCCACCTCGCCCCATGCGTCCCGTAGTGCCGCCGCAATCTTCGCTTAACTCTAACGTCCCGCAGCCCCAGCAACCTATTGTGCAGCCGCAGCAACCATCTCAGATGCCAGCGGCTCCAGCTGTAGTTACGCCAACCATTCCGCCTGCGCCTCAGCCGCCATCGCAACCAAGCGAGGGTAAACCACTTTCGTTGACTAAAAAACGCCGTTGGATATGGTGGATTGTGGGAATTGTCGTATTTTTGGCCGTAGTAGCGACAGCTGGCTACTTTTGGTACGTAAATGCTCTGACGCCAGTTAATGCAAATGACAAAACCGTCCAGCAGGTCCAAGTTAATGAAGGTGCTTCATTTAGCTTCGTGAGCGGCCGACTCGAAGAGCGTAAATTGATTCGTAGCTCATTCGCATTACAGATATATGCGTATCTTCATAACGAAGTAAGCAATCTAAAACAGGGCTCATGTAATTTAATGCCAAGTGAATCCTCAACGGAAATCCTCAAAAAGCTCACAAGCGGTTGTCATGATTTCAAATCCGTAACCTTCTACCCTGGCGCAACAATTGAAAAGTCTAAGAACCTCAAAGAAGGCGAGAAAGATTTCTCGGTTCGTGGTAGCCTCGAAACCGCCGGATTTAATGATGTGGATATAACTGCAGCGCTCAGCGCCACATACGACACCCCATTGTTAGTTGACAAGCCCACTGGCGCTTCGCTCGAAGGCTACATATATGGTGATACTTACTACATCAACACCGATTCGGGTCCTGAAGAAGCAATCAAGGACGCGCTGGGCGAGATGGAGAAAGCGGTTGAAAAGGATAATCTGATAGCCGAATACAAAGCTCACGGACTGAATCTATACCAGGGAATTACGCTAGCTTCAATTATTCAGCGTGAATTGAGCTGTGACAACCTCGATAGCACCAAACAAGACGCTTGTTATGAGAATCAGCAAAAGGTGGCTCAGGTGTTCTATAGCCGTATTGCTCAAGGTATGGAGCTGGGGTCTGATGTTACCTTTATCTACGCTGCAGGCCTTACTGGCGACGTGCCAACGCCAAGTCTTGACTCACCATACAACACACGCCTCTACTCTGGGCTTCCTCCAGGGCCAATCGCTTCACCGAGTGAATATGCGCTAAAAGCGACGGCAAACCCAGCTTCAACTGATTATTTGTACTTTATCGCCGGGGACGAAGGTGGCGGAGCAATGTACTTTGGCCGCACAAATGCCGAACACGAACAGAACATAAAAGACCATTGTCAAGTGCTTTGTGGTGCTGTTTAACAATTCTCTAACAGGGGTACGAGTTTCATTTTTCTTGACAAATGTGGGCTATTTGGTACACTAGTATAAGCACATTGCCGCTCGGGTTAGCGTAAGCTGACGATAAGTGGGAACATCAAAACGTCGCAATGGTGCCTGCCTTTAAATGTCGTTACGGACGCCGAATAGCAATATATTTAATACTATTAATAATATCGGTCGACACGCGCGTTCCTGTCTCGTCTATGCGAGAGAAAGACAGAGTGAGGTAGAAAGGATCTAGTAATAGATCTCTAAGGAGAAAGATTATTCGTAATCAATCTGTTGACATGACGGTTCGTCAGTCATCTTTGCGCGAATCTTCTAACGCCCAGCAGGCTGCAAAGTCACGCAGGGCGCGAGGCTCTATTTCAGGCACTACAATTGCCACATACCTTGGCGTTTTCTTATTGATTGTTTCGATGATTGCTTTAGCATACCATCCGCCGGTTAACCAGAAGGTTCTTGCTGATGCTGCAAGCAATACATCGACACAACAGACTCAGGTACAGACAACCGAAAACGTATCGGTTGACCAGCTTGTAGCAACTAATCTTGCTTCATCACTTGCTGAAAGCACCGATATGCCTATTAGCAACAACGTCGCCAACCTTTCACAGACTCTGTCTGTAGAGAGCGTGTTGGCACAAACTGACTCCAATGTTATTAGTAAGCCGCAGATTATTCAGCCAACAGCCGATGGTCGCACATTACAGTACTATGTTGCTGTAGCAGGCGACACGGTCCCTGCAGTCGCTGCTAAGTACAGCATTTCAGCTCAGACAATTCAGTGGACAAATAATCTTACTTCAGAGGCCCTAACACCTGGTCAAAAACTAACCATCCTGCCTACAGATGGCGTGCTTTACACTGTTAAGTCTGGTGATACTCTTGATAGTATCGTTGCTAAATACGGTGCAGATCGTGCAAGTATCACGGCGTTCAACGACCTTGAGCTAGCCGGCAATCCAGCAGTAGGTACGCAGCTGATTCTCCCTGGTGCCGTCTTGCCAAATAGCGAGCGCCCTGGCTACGTTGCACCATCAACTGGTGGAAGTGGCAGTAGTTACAGCGGTGGGTACGGTAATTCATACCTTGCAAAGGCTTCAGTTGGTAACCGCTACGCATGGGGCAACTGTACATGGTATGCATATGAGCGACGTATGCAGCTCGGTATGCCAGTCGGTAGTTTCTGGGGTAACGCTAGCTCATGGGCTGCGGTTGCACGCTCAGCGGGCTACCTTGTCGACGGCAATCCTACACCGGGCGCAGTGATGCAAAACGGCGGTGGCTATGGTCACGTTGCAATTGTTGAATCTGTTAACCCTGGCGTCTCAGTTACAATTAGCGAGATGAACGGATACCGATTTGGCGGTGGCTTCGCCCGCGTTGGTCATGGTGATATTCCATGGAGTGAAGCAGTAAGCGGCTACTACAGCTACATCCACTAGGCCTGTTCTTAACGAATATAAAGCGCCCCTATCAATTGAGGGGTGCTTTTGGTATAGGTGGATAACACGGCTTCATCCCAGGAGTATCCGTAAACAGCTATCCAACCCGCACTCCTTGTGGTATAATTAGGTAATATGTTCGTAGATACTGCAACCGTAACCGTACAAGCTGGCAAAGGTGGCGATGGCGCCGTTAGTTTTCGTCATGAAATTTATGTTGATAAAGGCGGCCCAGATGGTGGCGATGGCGGCAAAGGCGGCGATGTTATTTTCCTCGCAACCGAGCAGTTGAATACGCTACTAAGCTTTCGCTATCAACCACGCCTTATCGCAAGTAATGGCGTAAATGGCAGTGGTACCAAAAAGGCCGGTCGCATGGGCCAGCCCCTCGTCGTGAAGGTACCGGTTGGTACACTCGTGCGCCGTAATGGCAAAGTGATTGCAGACCTTGTGAAGCCTGGCCAAGAGGCTATTGTTGCTAAGGGCGGCGATGGTGGATTTGGCAATGCGCACTTTAAGTCAAGTGTTCGTCAGGCGCCACGTATTGCAGAGCTTGGTGAAATGGGCGACACATTCGAGGCTGAACTTGAGCTCAAGCTGCTTGCCGATGTGGGACTTGTTGGATTCCCGAACGCAGGTAAGTCAACATTTTTGTCAGTCGTAACAAACGCGCGTCCAGAAATCGCTGACTATGCCTTTACGACACTGACGCCAAACCTTGGTGTTGCAGATATCGACGACGGACACCTCTTAATCGCCGACATCCCAGGCCTTATCGAAGGCGCCAGCGAAGGTAAAGGGCTTGGCGACAAGTTCTTGCGCCACGTTGAGCGCACCGCTGTGTTATTGCATCTCATTGACGCCTACAGCGATGATGTTGCTGGCAGCTACATGGCGATTCGTCGCGAGCTCGAGACCTATAGCCCAGAACTTACGAATCGACCAGAAATTGTCGCACTTACTAAATGTGATGGTCTTGACGATGATATTATCGAAATGCAAAAAGAGTCACTCCGTGCTGTATTACCTAAAGAGAGCGAAATCTACGCCATCTCATCATCAGCCCACCAAGGTTTGACGGATTTGCTGCGTGGGCTTCGCCGCCAAGTTGTTGCTGCGCGAGCGCTCACTACCGATGAAGAGGAGCTCGATGAGACCCCGATCATCACGCTAAGTGCCGAGTCACTATCGGATCACTGGGAGGTCACGTTTGATGAACCCGGCGCTATGTACCATGTTCACGGTGAAAAGATTGAGAAATTTGCACGTCGCACGAATTACGAACTATACGAGAACGTCAATCGTCTTCGTGACATCATGCGTCGTCTCGGTATTAGTCACGAACTTACTCGTATGGGCGCTAGCGGCATGAGCATGGTGCAAATCGGCGATTCCACACCATTCACATTGACAGAACAGTAGATTTGTCAATATTGTTGACCTTATAGCATGTATATGATAATATATAGCAACTGTGTGAAGATATTACTTTGCATGGCTCATTGATAAGTTGGATAGATCTGTTGTGGCTTTTTGCTTAACTTGCTTAGCAAGGTAGGTAGTAAGCCACAACAGAGCCATAGAGAACGACCGAGCGCTCTTGTTGCGTGGCACCGAATAAGGGGCCCGCGAGCGGCCCGCCCTACAGTAACGCCCAGACCGAAAGGGATTGCGTTGCGTTACACCAGCGGCTTTACCTAAGTACTCGTACTTAGGCTTCTACGGCTTAGCCTCCGTTCTCACTCATTCCTCTCCTGCGAAGGAGTTCCATGTACTTCAAGCGAAGACCGTAGGGGCCTCGGCCCCCGCTCCGCACGGAACCGTAGTCTCCCGTCACTCTGACCCGTCCCCCGAGGCCGAGTGATGGGCTCTCCAGACGGGCCACCGTCTGCCGGACGCCGGCAGTGTGGCCCGCGCAGGGTGT
>DATIJR010000003.1:0-8362 GCA_035478455.1 Patescibacteria group bacterium
TTTGCGAAGTCTTCGATGCTCTTAAACGGGCCATCAATCTCGCGGGCACGAATGATTTCTTCAACCGCTGCCGTACCGACGCCCTTCACCGCCGCCATACCAAAGCGAATTTGCTTAGCTGCTGGAACCACACCAAATTCAAGATAGGATTGGTTAACGTCAGGATTAAGCACTGTAAGGCCCATGTGCTTGCACTCGGTAATTTCGATTGCGAGGCGATCGATATCGTCGTGGTCACTAGTCATGACTGCTGCCATAAACGCATCTGGATAGTGCGCCTTTAGGTAGGCGGTCCAGTAGGCGATCAGGCCGTAACATGCAGCGTGGCTCTTGTTGAAACAGTAGTTCGCAAACTCTTCAAGCTGCGCCCAAAAGGTCTCGGCTTGCTCTTCGGTGGCACCGCCAACTTTAATAGCACCCTCAACGAAGTCGACCTTCACCTTGCGCATAAGATCAATCTTCTTCTTACCCACTGCCTTACGGAGTGTGTCAGCCTGACCGCCAGTGAATCCGCACCATTCCTTGGAAATCTGCATAAACTGTTCCTGGTAGACTAAGATGCCGTAGGTGTTTTCGAGCGAGTTACGCATACCTTCGTGCAAGTAGGTGATCTTTTCTTGGCCGTGCTTACGGCGAATGAAGCTATCGATAAACTGCATTGGCCCTGGGCGGTACAGGGCGACCATCGCAATGATGTCTTCAAATGTGGTCGGCTTTAGGCCGCGCAAGTAGCGCTTCATGCCTGCGGATTCAAGCTGGAATACACCAGTGGTGTCACCGCGCTGGAAGAGCTCGTAGGTAGGCACATCGTCGAGCGGAATCTTAGATAGATCGACATCTTCTTTGTACACCCTGCGAATAATACGCATAGCATTGTTGATGATTGTCAGGTTAGAGAGACCCAAGAAGTCCATCTTAAGGAGCCCGAGCTCTTCTACTTCACCCATTGGGAACTGCGTTGCCACAACGCCCTTTTGGGCTTGCTCGAGTGGAATAAACTTCACGAGATCGTCTGGGGCAATCACCACGCCACAAGCGTGCACCCCGTGCGAGCGGATAGTGCCCTCGAGCTGGATTGCGTAGTCGAAGACTTCTTTTGCCGATGGGTTTGATTCGTACTCAGCCTTTAGGTCGAGGTCTTCAACGACCGACTTTGCGAGGGGAATGTGACGCCCCTGGGCTGGCGGTGGAATCATCTTACTGAGACGGTCAGCCTCGGCGTATGGCACCTGCAGCACGCGTGCAACATCACGCACCGCAGCACGAGCCGCCATCTTACCGAATGTTACGATGTTTGATACACGGTTTGCGCCATATTTATCAGAACAGTACTGAATCACCTCATCTCGACGAGTATCCTGGATGTCAACATCGATATCTGGCATGCTAATACGATCTGGGTTAAGGAAGCGCTCAAAGAGCAGACCATACTTGAGCGGGTCTAGATCAGTGATATTGAGAGCGTACGCAATAATGCTGCCGGCCGCGCTACCGCGACCCGGCCCAAAGATAATACCCTGCGCCTTACCCCAGTTAATAAAGTCTTGGACAATCAAGAAATATCCCTCGTAGCCCATCGTGCCCATAACGCCCATTTCCATTTCGGTGCGCCCACGAACTTCGTCGGTAAGCTTATCAGAGATTTCTTTTGGTGAAAGCGCCTCGGCGTCTTCACGTTTCATGCCAAGATACCGGACAGCAACGCCAGTATACACGAGGCGTTCTAGGTAATCATGCTCACTTGAGCCGTCTGGTACAGGATACTTTGGAATCAGAATCTTACCAAGTTCGATATCAACGTCACAGCGGTCGGCAATCTTCTTGGTGTTTAAAATCACTTCTGGCATTTCGTCGCCCCAACGCTTGATGATGTCTTTTGGATCAGTAAGGTGGAGCTCGAAGTCCTTCAGGCTCATGCGCTTCTCGTCGCTAAGGTATGAACCCGTACCAACACAGAGCAAAATTTCGTGCGCGTCGAGATAATCGTGCGTTAGGTAGTGTCCATCACAGGTGACGACCATTTCGATGTCGAGTTCTTTGGCAATCTTTTTGAGGCCTTTGTTAATCTTGGCCTGAACGTCCCAGTGCGTGGCGCTATCCGGGTGTCCGTGATCTTGCAGCTCAAGATAGTAACGATCGCCAAAGACACCTTTATACCACTTTGCGTGTTCTAGCGCGGCCTGGTAGTCATCGTTGCGCAGACTTTCGCCGACCTCACCACTTGCACAGCCAGAGAGTATAATGAGACCTTCGTTGTACTCCTCTAGCAAGTCATGGTCAACGCGAGGCTTATAGTACATGCCTTCGAGGTTCGCGCGCGTTGAAAGCTGCATGAGGTTTTGGTAGCCCTGATTGTTCATCGCTATCACCGTTAAGTGGTAGCGGGCTTTGTCTTTACTTGGGTCGCGGTCGAAACGCGTACGAGCTGCGACATATGTTTCGATACCGAGCAATGGTTTAATACCAGTTGCTTTTGCCGCCTTATAGTAGTCGAGAATACCGCTCATCGTACCATGGTCGGTCACGGCGGCAGCTTCCATGCCATACTCTTTCACCTTTTCAGCAAGTTCGTTGATTTTTGTTAGACCGTCGAGCACCGAGTGGTGGGTATGATTGTGCAAATGCACAAAATCGCTCGTTTTGAGCGACGTAGCCGTCGTAGATGTTGCAGTATTCTCCCCCATTGCTACTCTCTATTATAGCACCCTACGGAGGAGAAAAATGTCGTAAAAAAGCCTATGTTATCGGTGTGTGCGTTGCATCATATCAATAATACTATTGAGGAAATCCGCAATACCAGGTACCAGATGGCCCGTAAAGTTAAGCAGACCAACTAACAATGCTACAACAATCGTGCCCCCAAGCACGGACCCGAGGCCAAAGAAAATACCACGGAAGAAGTTAAACTTGTAAATCGTAAATCGACTGCGATTAAAGTCATTAAAAAGATCTTCGAGCACCGCTTCACGCGCACCTCGCTCGTTGTCTTGGTGAACTCGGCGCTTAATTTTATTCAATAATTTCATTAACTACCCCTAAACAAAATGGCATACTGATTATGTTCAGTATGCCACGTTTGTGTATTCGGCTGCAAGGCCTTACTTCTTTTTAGTATCGTCCGTGACGAATTCACGCTTTGCGCTATTTAGTGCACGCTTTGTGCGGTCTGCGTAATCTTCGGCCATGTGGCGACCGTCGTTTACTGTCTTTTCACCGCTCTTCTTTGCGTCCGTTAGCTTCTTGTCGGCATCAGCTTTGAGCTCACCGGCTTTTGCCTTAATGTCAGCACGAGTCTCTTTACCAGCTTTTGGTGCCGTAAGCACACCAGCAACGAGGCCGGCTGCTGCGCCAATGATAGCTCCGAGTGCGAATTTACCCTTTGACATATCTCCTCCTTATTTCTTCTTAGATTTTGCCTTAATGACAATATCGGCAATTGTTTTTGCAATCGCAAGCGGCGATGAAATCGCTGCAATCTGCCCTGCGACACTCTCAAACTTCAATGCGGTGCGCTCAGCTGCACCAGCAACTGATTTAATCTGACGCGTCACCTTGATAAGGAGCGCGACAAGAACGATGCCAAGCAATAAGAATATTGCCAAGAATACCGACAGAATAATTACCAGTACTTGCGCCCATTCCATAATTACGTATTCCTTTCGCTAAGTAGTGTCTATATTCTATTTTAACACTATTTTGAGTTTGCGCTGTCGCCAGCTACTTGCTGAGCTGCTTCACGCACGGCATCACCGTAATTCTCATTATTCATTACATACTTCATGTGTGCTAGGAAGTAGTTCTTAGGATCACCCGTAGTAACCCACTCGCCCTCGGTTGTAACAACACGAACGTCGCCTGTAGCAGCAAGCTTCGTGATCGCGTCGACGGTCCAAAGCTCATTGTCGAGGCCCTCAGAGCCTGGCTTCAGCAAATCAAAAATCTCGGTAGTGACGAGGTATCGGCCGTATGATGCAAGCGTTGATGGCGCCTTGCCAACCTCTGGTTTTTCAACAATGTGATCGAGCTTGTCTCCATCCTTTAGGGAAATAATACCGTACTTATCGACTTCATCCTCGGGGATTTCCTGCGCCATAATAATAGCCTTGGCGTCCGGGTGCTCGTCGAATGCTTCAACGAGCTTCTTAGCGTCCGAGCTACCAAATACAACATCATCACTATACATCACGATAAATGCCTCGTCTTCGCCAAAGTAGTCGCTTGCGCTCGCGATTGGGGAGCCGTTGCCGTATGGCAATGTTGGGTCTTGGGTGATTACGCGGATTTTAGGAAGGTCCAAAACCTCTAGCACGGTCTTATTATAGCGGTCGGCCTTACCCTGAGACATTAGCTGCTTGCGGATATGATTAACCGCATTGCTAAAGTAATCTTCGTAGATTGGCTTGCCCTCAGCGGTAGCAACGATAATAATTTCACGAATACCCGCCTCGGCGCATTCTTCAACAACAAGCTGCATAATTGGTTTACTACCAAATGGGAGCATTGCCTTTGGAATCGTTTTAGTGATTGGTAGGTAACGGCTTGCAAATCCTGCGTCAGTAATAATTGCTTTAGTTGGTCGTTTCATTAATTAGCCCCTTTCATTTTCACTAGTTCGTCATACGCGCCCAGTGCTGCAAACGGATCTGTCATATTACCACTTTTAGCATTTGCCAAAAATTCATCAATACTGACCAATTCTATGTCGACAAATTCGTCGTCGTCGAGCGCTTGCTCGCTGACACGTTCGCATCCGGTCGCTAAATAATAATACCACGAACCGTTAATGGCTGAATCGCGGGTAAACACGCCGAGCGGCGTCATTTTTTCGGCAGAATACCCAGTTTCCTCGAGAAGCTCACGCCTTGCCGCAGCTTCAGGCTCCTCGCCTTCGTCTACCCAGCCACCCGGGATTTCTGACATGATTTTCTCGGGGCCAGGGCGAAATTGTTTAGCAACGACGACTTTATTATCTTTTGTTACCGCCACTACACCAGCGGCGCGTCGGCCTTCGCCGAGGAATGTCGCTCGGGTGGCTATTTCTCCATTTGGGAGCTCAAAGGTCTTAACAACGACATTGTGGTAGTCAATTTTTGTAATAATCGTAGGGTCAATTCGCTTCCAAGGTTGCATTAGGCAAGTCTCCTCTTTATTTCACTAACAATATACTCGTACTGCGGCTCAAGCGGCTCCGACGTATCGATATCAATACGATCGCCAAGATTGAGCGTGACGTGCGGGAAGCCGCCTCTAGGCAGTTCCTTTGCCATGGTACTCGCATGCACTGCATGGCGACTGCCACTTTCGGATCGTGCATTGAACCGCTTCTGGCGCACAGCTTCATCAACGTAACAAAGGAGCTCTAAACATTGTGCACCCGTACTATCAAGAATCTCCTGCAATACTTTGCCTGCAACTTTGCTATAAAATGCGCCCTCAATCAATACGGGGTGGCCCTTTGCTAGAAAAGCGTGCGCGAATGCATACAGCATAGCAAATGACGCATCGCTCTGCGTATATGAGGGCTCGCGACTTGATTGTGGCGTAATATCAAACAAGAATTCTTTAATCTCATCCTTACCAAGCATTGGCATAGTAAAATCTTGGCGTAATTTTTCGAGGAGTGTCGTTTTACCCACCCCTGGTGCGCCTTGAATAACCACAAGTAAAGGAGCGGCCACCTTAGTTAAGCCGCTCTCGTATAAGTTTCTGTGCCATCGCTGGGTTTGCCTGGCCTCTGGATTTCTTCATGATCTGACCAACCAGGAAGCCGATCGCTTTATCTTTGCCTGCTTTAATGTCAGCGACACTTGCAGCGCTTGCGGGGTCAGCGAGGACTTCGTCAACAATCGCCGCGATTGCACCTTCGTCGCTCACCTGTAAGAGATTTTTGCCCTCAGCAATCATGCGTGGGTCATCGCCGCTTACAAGCACTTCGTTAAGCACCGTCACAGCAGAGTTGCTGCTGATTTCGCCCTTTTCCGCCATTTCGGCGAGTGAGATGAGGTGTTCCGGAAGTAGCTGTTTACCTTCCCAGGTGTCGTCACCTGCACTCACTCGACCTTGGATATCAATGATGAGCCAGTTGAGAATTCGACGGCGTACAGTGCCCTCTAAGCCTGCGGCAATTTGCACAAGGAAGTCGCGTACGCGCGGCTCGTCGATGTTGATCGCCGTTTCTGTGACCGAGTGGTCGAGACCGGCTTCGTGCAGAATCTGGCGAAGCGCACCTGGCAGCATCGGCATATCTGACTGGATTTGTGTGATTTCTTCGTCAGTCAGGACGATTGGTGGAATGTCGGCATCTGGCATATAACGATAATCCTGGGCGTCCTCTTTAGACCGCTGGCTTGTCGTAATGCCCTTGTCGTCGTTCCAGCCGCGGGTTTCCTGAACGACCTGTTCGCCGCGTTCTAGAATCGCGACCTGGCGCTCGAATTCGTACTCGGCAGCCTTTTCGACGCTGCGGAAGCTGTTGAGGTTCTTTACCTCAGCACGACGGCCAAGTTCCGTTGCGCCTTTTATTGCCACGGAAAGGTTTACGTCGAAGCGCATGTTGCCATGGAATAAATTGCCGAAAGTTACACCGGCGTAAGTCATTAAGTGGTGCAGCTCAGTCGCGTACGCACGAGCCCCAGCTGGACTATGAATATCTGGCTCAGAGACTATCTCAATAAGTGGCGTACCTGCGCGATTGAGGTCGACAAGGCTGTAGCCACTATAGTGTGACAGCTTACCGGCATCTTCTTCCATGTGTGCATGGTGAATGCGAACCTTCACTGTTGAACCATCTTCAAGCGGCGCCTCAATAAAGCCAGCCTCGATGATTGGTTGGTACATCTGAGTCGTCTGATAGCCTTTTGGAAGGTCCGGGTAGAAGTAGTGCTTGCGGTCAAAGCGACTCACGCGAGCTATTGGCGCATTCAATGCTTTACCAGCACGAATCGCGAGGTCAACGGCGTGACGGTTGAGCACGGGCAACATGCCCGGAAGACCGAAGTCGACAGGGTGGACTTTACTGTTTGGCTCAGCATCGCGCGCATCGTTATCGGCGGGGCTGAATAATTTTGTGTTAGTTGCGAGCTGCACGTGGCACTCGATACCAATTGTCATTTCATATTTTGCTAATACGTCGTCTGTCATTATATTGCTCCTAGATCCTTCAGCGCCTGCTTGAACGCAGAGAGCGAGCGAAGGGTGATGTCGTAACTGAGTTTCGTGTTTACTTCGTGGGCAAGTTGGTTACGGATTTTATGCGCGCCCCAGATGTGGTTAGCATTACGCCATGCCTTTTCGGCCGACTTCATGCGCTCGCCCATCGTTTGGCCTTTGTATTTGCTTTCGCGTAGCGCTTGGTCGACAAGTTTATCGGCATTCATGATTGCCACTTGCCAGCTGGCTTCGTTACCCCGTGACACGCTGTTTTCAATGGCAAGCCACTGGGTTTGATACCGGGTAACATTAAGACGTGGACCCTTCTTTGATGAAACCATCAAGAAAAGCACGGCAATAATCGCTACAATTAAAAGGACGACAAGAAAGAAAATTACCACTGGACCGCTAGCCATTCTGTCGCTCCATCTGACCTGCCGTTGCGATAACAAGCGCATCAGCCTTCATTGGACCGACAAGCTGTACGCCGATCGGAAGACCACTCTCACTTGCGCCTGCAGGTGCGCTGATAGCAGGCAGCCCTGCAAGGCTCATTGGAACCGTCATCACATCTGATAGATACATCTTGACTGGGTCTTCGGTGTTTTCGCCAATACCGAATGCTGGTGTTGGGGCGGTTGGCATAAGTAAAAGATCGTATTGACCAAACAGGCTGTTAAACTCGTTGATTAATACCGTGCGAGCCTTTTGTGCCTGTTGGTAGTAGGCGTCAAAGAAACCACTTGAAAGCACGTAGCTACCAATCATAATACGGCGCTTGTTTTCGGTAACGAAGCCTTCGTCGCGACTACGGCCGTAGAGTTCGCTAAGGGTTTGCACACCTTCGGCGCGACGGCCAAAGCGGACGCCATCGTAGCGTGCTAAGTTACTTGAGACTTCGGCTGGAACGACAATGTAATAGATAGCCAGTGAGTGTTTGACGCTTGGCAGGCTCACTTCGTCGACTACGTGACCTGCTGCGCGAAGCTTCTCAGCGTATTGTTCGGTAACTTTACGGACCTCAGGGTCAACATCGTCGGTCATCGCTTCTTTTACGAGACCGATTTTAAGGCCTGCAGGAACTTCGGCGAGTGGAGCAAAATAATCTGGAAGCGTAGTCATGTCTTTTGCATCTTGGCCCGCCATCACACTCTCGATGAGCGCAATATCATCGGCAGATTTTGCAAAACAGCCCATAACATCGGTACTGCTC
>DATIJR010000004.1:0-21681 GCA_035478455.1 Patescibacteria group bacterium
CAACATTCGAAAGCTTCTTTAAATCATTAACGATTGGACTCGCCTGCTTCTCAGTTGTGCCTGTCTTAAGATAGATTGAACGGTCGATATTACGTGCAATATGAGTTGCCGTGTCAGTAAGAATACTCTGCGCCGCAACGGTTATAAGTATCGTCACAAGCGTTAATGTCATCACGGCAGTTGCCGCAATCGTCAACCAAGTATTACGGGTAAAATTGTTCACACCGTAGCGACACATGCGAAGGAACGTAATCCACTGACGCCGATGCTGCTTTGCTTGCGCAAAAGCCTTGGTGTTCTTTTCCTTGCTCATTGTCGGTAGCTCCCCTGAGCTTGGTCAGAAGTAATCTTACCATGCTCAATCGTAATCACGCGCCGCTTCAGTTTGTTAACAATCTCAACGTTGTGAGTAGTTAAAAGGACAGTAGTGCCGTATTTATTAATCTTTTCAAGTAATCGCACAATATCCCAACTGTGCTTTGGGTCAAGGTTCCCTGTCGGCTCATCGGCAATCAGAATCTTTGGCTGACGCACAACGGCACGAGCAATCGCTACACGCTGACGCTCACCGCCGGATAGCTGATGTGGAAATTGTTTCTCCTTGCCTCCTAGACCCACGAGTTCAATCACCTTTGGCACGGTGTTTTTAATCTCACGGTTAGTCATACCAGCAATTTCGAGCGCAAATGCCACGTTCTCAAACACCGTACGTTGAGGCAACAGCTTAAAATCCTGGAACACTACACCAATCTTACGACGAAGCAATGGAATGTGCTTGTCCTTCAAAGTATCGTAGTCGATACCGCCGACAACAATCTTGCCGCTGGTTGGTTTCTCTTCACGCGTCAATAATTTGAGCAGCGTACTTTTGCCTGCTCCAGACGTACCGACAATAATCACAAATTCGTTCGGCTCAACATGCAAAGACACCCGGTTTAATGCCGGTTTGCCATCCTTACCGTACGACTTGGTTACCCTATCTAACAGAATCATTACTTAGCCTAGTATAGCATAAGAATAAGCGCTAAACCACCGTGGGTAAGGTACTTTATTGCTTAGTTGCTTGCGCGGTAAGATATGCGTCGATAAACCCGTCAATATTGCCATCAAGCACCGATTTCGCATCTTTGCTTTCGTACTTTGTACGGGTATCTTTAACGAGTGTATATGGGTGTAATACATAGTTGCGGATTTGCGCGCCCCAGCTTGCAGACTCCCCAGCACGCAGGTCAGCAAGCGTATCCGCGTGTTGCTCGGCAAGCATTTGTGCAAGTTTACTGCGAAGAATTTTAAGTGCTGTTTCTTTGTTTTGTATCTGGCTACGCTCATTCTGAATGGCCACGACAATCCCCGTCGGGATATGCGTAACACGCACAGCACTATCGGTAGTGTTCACACTCTGGCCGCCATGACCACCGCTGCGGTATACGTCAATTTTCAAGTCTTTATCATCAAGTTTCACTGCATCAGGCGCGTCAATCTCTGGCATAATTTCAACTAGTGCAAAGCTCGTCTGGCGAAGATTATCTGCATTGAATGGGCTTAAGCGCACCAAGCGATGTACGCCGTGCTCACTGCGAAGTCGGCCGTATGCATATGAGCCCCGCACAATATACGTTGCATTCTTAATACCAGCCTCATCAGCCGTTGAGCGCTCCACCAATTCCACTTGCATATCGTTAGCTTCAGCCCAGCGCAGATACATGCGCTCAAGCATTTCCGTCCAATCTTGCGCATCGGTACCGCCAGCACCTGAACTAAGTTTTAATACTGCCGCATGCGAATCGTATTCACCGCTAAGCAGCAGTTCCTTGTGTCGCGTAGCGAATTCAGCCTCGAATACATCAAGCTGGCTGCCGAATTCAACCGCCATACTATCATCGCCAAGTTCCATCAACTCAACAATATCACTCACCTGTGAGTGTAAAATATTCCACGGCTCAACCTGCCCCTTAAGTGCGGCAGACTGACGCGATAAGTTTTGCGCATGTTCTAAATTAGCCCAAACATTTGCATCAGCAAGTTGTGCATCGATTGCTTCTAGTTCGTCAGACTTAGCGTCGATGTGAAGTGAGTCGCGGTCGGCAGTGATATGGGCGAGTAACTCGTTTGCCCGTTTCTTCAGTGGTTGCATCTCCTTCTATTGTACCATCACCTCTAGCATTAGTGGTACACTGAGCATATGAAGATTGGCGTATTTGACTCTGGCCGTGGTGGTGAATTTATTGCTGAAGGCTTGCGTAAACTACTAACCGAACATGAGTTTATAGTGGTAAACGACCGTGCACACGTACCCTATGGGTCGCGCAAGGACGGTGAGATTATCGAGCTCACTACAGCTGCTATTCAGCCGCTGCTCAAGGCTCATTGCCCTGTTATTGTGATTGCGTGCAATACAGCAACAATGGCGGCAATCACTACATTGCGCGAACGGTTTCCAAAAACAAAGTTTATTGGCATAGAGCCGATGGTAAAGCCAGCGGCTGCTATATCTACTACACATCACGCAACCGTGCTTGCCACTCCACTTACACTCAAGAGCAGCCGCTATCAGCATTTGCTTCGTGAATACGCCAGTGAGCTTACAATTGATCAACCAAACGCAGCCGGTTGGGCTGCTGCTATCGAACACGATCAAATAGATACGATTTCATTTGATGAAGTTGCTGCGAGTATTACGAGTGGCAGCGATACGCTCATTCTTGCCTGTACGCACTACATTACACTCAAAAACCAGCTACAAGTACGCTTCCCAGGGGTGAATATTCTAGAGCCGACCGAGGCAATCGCCCGCCAAGTTACGCGGCTGGCTCTTGAGATTGCGACGTAGTCACCTCACCGATATGCTTTCGTTCGTCAATTCTACTAAGGCGACGCACGAGGAACGGATGGTTACTAAACGTCTGCGCAAAATGATTCATCGGTCGCTCGGCGGTATATTGTAACCACTGGCGCGCAATATCGTTCATACTATTCGCGACATCAGGCCCAACGTGCACCTTGATGAGCGCTTGTTTAACAAGTTCGGAATCTTGCATATACATCAGAGCAAGCCGATCAGCCGTAAATTCAGTACGACGCTGCCAAAATCCAGCAAGCCAAGTAAATATAGCGCCAAGCACGGGCAATGCCATAAACGGCTGCAAGTACACAGCAGCATTTACATGCCCATACTTAATGTGCGCCATTTCATGCACCAACACTACTTTGAGCTCCTCTTTACTTAAGTACCGAATCGTACCAGACTGCAACACAATCGTGTATGGGCGCGCAAATCCAAATGAATAAGCATTAATCACCGGATCCTGCGTCACAAATATCTCTACCCGCGGCATCTCAAGATCACCCGAGACTTCATTCGCCCAATCACGCAGCCATGCGTAGGAACTATATTCAACCTGCAACGAATTACCAAGCATAACTTGACGCTGCATACGAACCATAAACATACCGATTGCAAGCGCTGCGCCAAAGAGGAAGCCAGCGCCAATAATAGTGCCTACAATCCCGACCATCACCGCCTCCGCCGGATCGCTACTCGACATATCATTCGTAAAATAATCAATAATGAAATACGTGCTCGATGCTAAAAAGAAAACAACAAACGTTATCACAAGCACGACAATATCGCTCGTTGAAAAGGCTCTTTGAACAGCCAAGCGTCCTTTCGCTATATTTTTAGCCATTAGAGCGCCTCTACCGCCGCTACAAATTGATCGCCACGGTGGCCATAATTGTCATATTGATCAAAGCTCGCACTCGCAGGGCTCAGCATCACAACACTTCCCTCTGGGGCAATCTCGTGCGCTTTCTCAACTACTTCATCCATCAGCCCAGTAATGCGGTGACATGCCACGTCTTGCTCGACACATAGTTTTGCAATCGCTTCACCTGTCTGACCAATAGCAATGACTGTTGCGTTAGTCGCCCTACACTCCGCAACGATTTCATCGTACACCGCACCCTTACTTGAACCACCTAGAATGATAAATCGAGGCGCAGTAAACGAACGCAGTGCAGCAATCGCACTCCCTGGTGTCGTAGCGATACTGTCGTCGTAATATGCTACACCGTTAACGGTGCGTACAAACTTCAGCCGATGGTTAAGGCCATGGAAAGATTTCAATCCTGTTTCAACCGCAGACCGCTCAGCCCCGGCGGCAAGCGCTGCGCTAATAGCCGCACAAGCATTCTCACGATTATGCTCGCCAACAAGCTGCAGTGCAGCAACGGAACAAATGCGCGTATCCTCAATATAAAATGCGTCACCATCAACGTACACTTGCCCATCATCAGGGACCGCATAACGGACAGGTTGCGATACACTGGAGTGCGCAATCTCACTCGACCACTGGTTTGTTGGGTGATACAGCGCAATGTCACCAGTAGTCTGATGGCGAACAATCTGTGATTTCGCCTCTATATACTCTTCAAAACTCGCGTGCACATCCAGATGATCAGGCTCAAGCATCAAAACAATCGCAATATGCGGACTCTTTTGAGCATCCCAAAGCTGGAAACTCGACATCTCGTACACAACAATGTCATCTTTCTTTATGTTCACGAGCTCTTGAATCGCTGGCACACCAATGTTACCAACTAAATGAACCGTGCGACCCGATTCTTTCAGAATAGCCGCCGTTAGACTCGAGGTCGTGCCCTTCCCCTTTGTCCCTGTTACGCCAATGATTGGCGCTGGGCATTCTTTCAAGAATTCATTAGTCGCCGACCAAACTTTATCGCCATACGGCAATTTAGCAGGATTAATACTTGGTGAACGTACAATTAAATCAAAATCACTAAGCTCAGCAAACGCATCAGCGCCCAAAATCGCACCAGCAGCTTCAGCCGGCACACTCAGGCTATCGCGCTCATCTGCAATCGTTACTTCGGCGCCTTTGGCGCACCAATAATCAAAGCTCGCCTTCCCCTCAATTCCGTAGCCAGCGATTGCAACCTTCATATGTATATTGTACCAGTTTTAGGATTCAGGAGTTGAGAAAACCTTACCAAGCTTGTCGCTCAGCGTTACGATATCCTCTTTATCACCACTGCTCACACCAGCAAGCACCCAGGTGTTATGTGCAATAAATTCACGCGCCGTCGCAAGCATGCGATCAAGGCTAATGTTACGAATAGCATCCGGCACCTTATCGTAATCCTTCACGAATCCATCACCAAAGTAACGGCCAGAATAGAAATTACTAATCTGCGATACAGTTTGCGCACCCATCTGGTGGCGCCCAAGCGCATACGATTTCGCCGCCACAAGCTCTTCTTCGGTAATTTTACCGTCAGTTACCGCTTTAACCTCACGTACAATAATATCAAAAAGGCCGCCAGCGGTATCAAGATTTACCTGACCACCAAAGTCCCAGCTACTATCATGGAATCCGACGGACGTTTCACTAAACATACCGTACGCCAAGCCCTTCTTGCGAGCTGCACCATAAATGCGCGAGTGGAGTGTGCCAGTAAGAATCTGGTCAAGACACGCCATCGCTTCGGCTTCTTCGTCATTCAATTCCCTAGGAAGTGTCATACTCCAACCAAAGGTTAGGTTACTTGCCTCTTTACGGCGAATCTGTGTTGGGTTACCGCTCGTTAGCTCATCTTTTGGCACCTCGAAGCGATCACCACGTGGCAATTCCCAAGATTCAAGCGCACGCTTAATTTGCGCCTTACGACCATCAAGCTTACCAGCAATCACAAATCGCATGTTGTCGCTCGTGTGCGTGCGCGCATGGTGCTCACGAATATCACGAATCGTCACGTTACTAATTGTCTGAATACGCTGCCAGTAGCTGTAGACGTCCTCACCAAGGAGCTGCTGAATCTTTGGCCAAAGCACACGGTTATGATTGTTAAGATAGCCCGTAAGCTCGCTCTTCACGTTACCCTTTTCAGCCTCAAGTTCTTCACCGCGGAATTTCGGCTGGCAAATTGCAACTTGTTGCAGCTGTAAAATACGCTCCCATTCAAAATCGGCACAGTCGGCAATATACACCATCGACAAATCACTCGTCCACGCGTTGTGGTAAGCACCATTTTTGGTAAATTCAGCCTCGTAAGCATGCTCACTCTTAAACTCGGCGTTTGCACCAAACGCCATGTGCTCCATAATATGAGCCGTTTCGTAAATATCTTTGTTCTTTACGTAACGATTGCCAGCACGAAACTGAAACTGAAAACTCATAACTGTCGCGCCAGGAACATCAATCAACAAACCGCGCGCACCATTTTTCAATCGTACCTCTGTGGTGGTATGCCTCATACCTAACGACTCTTCTTACGGTTCTGGCGATGCGCCTTTTTCTTTTTGCGAGCAACGTTACGCTGATGATTAACCTCAGTTGTCGTCTTCGCCTTCTTAATCGAATCGCTAAAGTCGTCATCACGGTTCTCTTCACCGCCAGTAATCTCGTTCACACCATGCTCAACTGATTGTTCGGCAAGTTTCGTAAGCTCAGTGTCATGCTCTTCCTCTTGCGCCGTACGACTAATCGCATCGGTTTTGCGCACATGGTAAATTGCACGGAGCACTTCTTCACGAAGCGTCACCTGCAGACTCTCGAACAACTTCTGCGATTCCGAGCGATACTCAACAAGCGGATCGCGCTGACCGACGCTACGCCAGTGAATACCTTCACGGAGGTGTTGCATGTTCTCAAGATGCTGCATCCAAAGCGTATCAAGTACTTGCAAGTATACTTCACGCTCAACTTGGCGGATCAAATCGGTGCCAAGCTCTTTTTCTTTCACGGTGTATTGCTTTTCAGCAACCTGTAATGCAAGATCGCGGCGTGCACGGTCTTTCTTCTCAAGGCCAATCTTCTCAATTTCTTTATCAGATACTGGAATAACAGATTCAAATTGCTCAGCAAATTTAGGATTATTCTTGCCTGGAACAAGCGTAAGGTCTGTCACAAGTTCGCCAAGCAAGCGCTGGATTTCAGGCTTAATGTTGTCGCCATCAAGAATCTTACGGCGCATTGTGTACACGACTTTACGGTGACGATTGATCACGTTGTCGTATTGAACAACATTTTTACGAGTATCGAAGTTGTAGCCTTCTACACGCTTCTGCGCAGATTCAAGTGTCTTACTCACCGCGCGGTTTTGAATTGCCGTCTCTTCGTCAACACCAAGTCGATCCATCAGGCTTGCGATGCGTTCACCCTGGAAAATACGCATAAGATCATCTTCAGTTGATACGTAGAACTGTGTATCGCCAGGGTCGCCCTGACGGCCGCCACGACCACGAAGCTGGTTGTCGATGCGGCGAGATTCGTGACGCTCAGAGCCAATCACGACCAGACCACCAAGATCCTTAACGCCTTCACCAAGCTTGATGTCGGTACCACGACCAGCAATATTGGTTGCAAGTGTAATTGCACCCTTTTCACCAGCCCGCTCAATAATAGCAGCTTCGTGCTCGTTATTCTTCGCATTCAAGATCTCGTACTTAATACCCTCTTTATCAAGGAATGCTGCAATCATTTCGTTCTTTGCGATCGAGCCTGAGCCAACAAGTACAGGCCGCCCTGCCGCATGATATTCTTTAATCGCCTGCGCAACTGCCTTTAGCTTGCCCTTCTCGGTTTTGTAGATCAGATCTTCATGGTCTTTACGCGCAATAATTCGGTTTGGTGGAATCACCACAACATCAAGTTCATAAATCTGCTGGAACTCTTCAGCTTCAGTAAGCGCTGTACCAGTCATACCCGAAAGCTTGTCATACAAACGGAAGTAGTTCTGGAATGAAATAGGCGCGAGTGTCATACTCTCCTGAAGAACAGGAACGCCTTCTTTCGCCTCAATTGCCTGGTGAAGACCTTCGTTGTAGCGGTTACCCTGCTTCAAACGACCAGTGTGCTCGTCAACAATAATCACTTCGCCGCCGTTAGTAACAACGTAGTCCTTGTCACGGTGGAACAATGTCTGCGCACGAAGCGCCTGATCCATGTGATATACACTGCGAACATATTCAGGGGTGTAGAGATTCTTAACGCCAAGCATCTTCTGAACCTTCTCAACGCCCTCATCGGTCAGCGCAACGCTGCGGCGCTTCTCGTCAAGCACGTAGTCATTAGGTACAAGCTTTGCAGCAACCTTCGCAAACTGGTAGTAAGCATCTGGGTTATCAGCGGCTGGAGCACTAATAATAAGTGGCGTTCGAGCTTCGTCAATCAGAATTGAGTCAACCTCGTCCACAATCGCAAAGTGCAAACCACGCTGGCGCACCAAGTCAACCTCGTTAACCATGTTATCGCGGAGGTAGTCAAATCCAAATTCGTTGTTTGTACCATAGGTAATATCCGCTTCGTATGCCTCTTTACGAGTACATGGGCGAAGTTTCTTCATGCGAGCATCAGTATGACTCTCGTTATCGTACTTACCGTCCCAAATAAACGATGCATCGTTAATAATCACGCCAGTCTTCATACCAAGGGCTGCATAGAGCTCACCCATCCAGCCAGCGTCACGCTGTGCAAGGTAATCGTTCACGGTCACAACGTGCACACCCTTACCTTCAAGTGCGTTCAAATATACTGGCAAGGTTGCGACAAGCGTCTTACCTTCACCAGTCTTCATTTCGGCAACGTTGCCTTCATGAAGTGCAATGCCACCGATAAGCTGCACATCAAATGGACGCATACCGAGCACGCGAACGCTCATTTCACGAGTAAGCGCGAATGCGTCAGGTAGAATGGCATCGAGTGTACCGCCCTTCTTCCCAAGACGCTTCTTCAGCACATCAGTTTGCGCCACAAGATCCTTTTTGGACATCTTTTTATATGAGTCCTCGAGTTTATTAATCTCGTTCACCCGTTTTTGCATTCGGCGCAAGATCCGCTTCTGCGGATCACCGAATACTTTAGTTAGCGCCTGTTGTTGACTTACCATACGATAAAAACCCTCTCTGCTCTCATGTAGACTATCAGAAAAACTACCCATCATTATACCCGTTTACAAGCACGATTAAAAGAGGTAGAGCAAGAAAGACAGCCACTTACTGGCTGTCTTTTCATTTTATGGCTACATTTCGCGCGCGTAGCTGCGTTTAAAGCGATCGAGAAGCTTACGTTGCCCTACATGCGGAATACTATCTTCTTTGTATTTGCGCAGCTGATTTGTCAGCTTCGCCTCAACAATATCCGTCGCTGCAAGAATATTCATAGTTGAGTCATGGGCTGTAATGAGTTTATTCGGCACATGGAGGATAACCTCTACTTCGTACTTGTTCCCCTTATCACGATTCACCTGTGCGAGCTTTGCTTCAGCCCAGGCGCTTTGACGCGCATGCTTTGGTAATTTCCTATCAAGCATGCCAATCTTGCGTCGTACATATTTTTTTGTAAGTTCATCGGGCGAGTAGCTCCCGACTCCGGTTATTTCGACGTTTGCGATCATGGTGACCTCCTTCGCTTAACCGTTATTGGTACCTATAAGTATAGCACAAGCAGCTTAAATTTGCTCGCGACCACCCATATACGGGCGTAAGACTTCAGGCACGATAACCTTACCCTCTGAAGTCTGAAAGTTCTCTAATATAGCAACGAGGGGGCGTTCAGAAAACACCGTGGCATCGTTCGTGTGAACATATTCGACTTCCCCGCCTTCACGCCTAACACGAGTTTTCATCGGTCGCGCCTGATAATCAGTTATATAGTCCGCTGTATGAGTCTCGCGATATTCATTTTGCCCAGGTAGCCATGTATTAATATCAACACCCTTTGCATTCGGACGACCAATGTCTGCCGTACATTTCTCAAGTATTTGGAATGGCAAGCCAAGCTGCGCCATCAGGTACTCTTGAACCGCCACCATGAATAAGTGCTCATTCAATGATGTCTCTGCGGTAGAAAAGCTCTCCATCTCAAGCTTATTAAACTGGTGAAGCCGAAAAATTCCCTCAGCATCCTTACCGTAAGTGCCTGCCTCGCGACGAAATGCCGTCGTGTACCCAACCATACGAATTGGAAACTCTGCTTGCGGCAAAATTTCATTCATATACATTGGCGCCATCGTATGCTCAGCACTTGCATTAAGCCATAGATCTTCATCTTCAATCTTGTAAGTCTGCTCCTCTTTATTCAAGCGACCAGTTGCCTGGAACACTTCAGTCCGCGCAACCGCTGGTGGAATAACTGGAACAAATGGCTTATTACTGATGCCCGTTAGATGATTCATGTCAATAATCTTCTGCAATGTTTCCTCTGAACCAAGTACGTCCATCCCATACTGCCAGAGCGCCATTTCAAGCCTTACAAGATCACCCTTTAAGTATGCGAACCGTGCTCCAGCAATTTTTGCGGCACGTTCTTTGTCAATCCAGCCTCGTGCTTCAGCAATCTCCCAGTGACTTTTCGGCGTAAAATCAAACTCAGGCTTCTCACCAACAGTCTTAATAACAACATTCTCGTCCTCGCTCGTACCAATCGGCACACTATCGAGAGGCATATTAGGCACTACTTTGAGTAATTGAATATACGTTTCGTCCGCCACGCGCAGATGATCCTCAACCTCAGCAAGTTCAGTTTTAATCACCCTACCCTGCTCAACGAGCTCTGGGCTTGGCTTGCCACCCTTCATTTGTGAAGCAATCTCGTTGCGCTTCGTGCGTAAATCATCTGCTTTCATTTGAAGTTCACGTCGCGACTCATCCGCACTCAAAAGCTCGGCAACATTTACCGTATAACCTTTTTGTGCAGCCGCCTCCTGGACGCGGTCGGGATTCTCCCTAATGAATCGGATGTCTAACATACCGTAAATTATACACTAGTCGCCCCCGAACGATAAGAGGTGGCCGTAGCCACCTCTAGAGTACTATTCAACGCGAAGCGCTTCTATCGGATCAAGCCGCGATGCCTTGCGACTCGGGAAGTATCCAGCGAGCACCGCCACGAGCACTAATGCAAGAATTAAGATTACACTCGCAACCGGCTCAAACACCAGCAGCTCCGTGCCCTTATCAAGATTAAGCGCCTTAGCAATCATTGGATTAAAGAATCCGACAAGCAACGCACCAACGGTACCGATTAAGCCGCCAAGGAATCCAACCCATGCCGCTTCATAACGGAATAGCTTCCCAATATCCTTACGACGCGCCCCCAACGCTTTCATAAGCCCAATCTGCTGCGTACGCTCCAACACACTAATATACTGTGTGTTGATAATACCGAAGATCGAAGCCAAGATCGCGAGCGCACCAAAGCCTGCGGCACCACCCATCACAACGTTCACAAAGGTAAAGAGCACCTGTTGAACATCCTGCAACGAGAACACTTGATAATCACCCTTCTTCTCAATAGCCGTTTGCACTGTCTTTACATCAGTACCATTTGCCACGCGAACATTCACGCCGTAATACTGACTTGCCGCCTGCGCTGGCGTCTGGTAATCATAAATCGCCTTACCATCAGCCGGACTAAGTAGCACTTCAGCCTGGTAGTGCAGGACCGTACCAGATTTCTTACTTACCGCAGCAATAGTAAAGTTCATGTCTTTACCCTCGCTCGGCAAACCTGGAATCGTCGTTTTATCAACACGCAGGGTAATCGTCTTACCGATAGCGGCAGCATCCGAGCTGTAGCCAAGTGGCTTCACATAATCTTCTGGTATAACCACCGATCCAGTCCCAGGCTGGTTATGCGTCAACGCACCCGCACCGAGCGTCACGGCCGTTTGGTCAACCTTAATGGATACTGAAGCGTCATACTTCTCACCGTTCGGTCCTGCCATATAGGTTGCGCCCACATTGTACATTGGAGTCACACTCTCAACGCCAGCTACGCTCTGGATCTTTTTAATATCCGCATCCCCCAAGAGACCCTGTGAGGCGTTTGATTCATTCGCACCATACTTCTTTGGACCTGATGAATCCTGCGAAGAGTCTTTCGCAATCACAGTTAAACTACTTGCGTCACCGTTATCCTTTATAAGGTTATCAGTGTACTGCTTACCTCCCGTACCGGCCGCAAGTGCGAGGGTAATCGTAAATGCACCGACACTAATCGCCAGCGCGGTTAGGAGTGTACGAACTTTCGCTTGCCGTAAGTTTCGCCCTGCTCGGGCGAGGATATCTGCACGTCTCACGCTTTGCCCCCTTCCATCTTTTCAATCTTGCCATCTTTCACATAAATCCGACGGTCACAGTGCGCCGCGAGATCTGGGTCGTGTGTCACGATAATAAGATTTGCATTATTCTTACGTGCGTAATCAAACAGCAACTTTTCAACGTGATCACCTGTCATTGAATCAAGATTACCCGTTGGCTCATCGGCGAACAAAATCTTTGGTCGGTTTACAATTGCGCGTGCAATTGCAAGACGCTGCTTCTGACCACCCGACAAATCTTTCGCCTTAGACCGCTGCTTCTCACTCATTTCTACTGCCGCAAGTGCTGCTTCAATCATCGCCTTGCGATCTTTACGCGGCACATTAGCAATCTCTAGTGGCAAGCTAACGTTGTCATAACATGTCTCGTTGCCCTGCACAAAGAAGCTCTGGAAGATAAAACTCATCTGATGTGCACGGAATGCATCAATGTGCTTCTGTTTCATTTCGCTAAGATTCTCACCATTCACAAGCACCGCGCCCTCGCTAGCATGATCCAGGCCACTCATCACATGCATCAAGGTACTCTTACCCGAACCAGACTTTCCAACAATCGCCGTCACCTCGCCGTCTGGCACAGCGAAGCTTACGTTACTCAGTGCGGTAAAAATATTCTTCTTTTTCCCATACACTTTCGTAATATCTTTTACTTCAATCAACGTGAATCCTCCAATATTCTTATGCTTAGTATAGCAAACTACCAGTGGTTAATCATGATACATGGCGTATTCACATCATAATCATGTCCCGCCGCATTAGCTGTCTGTCCATTAATCGTAAAGCGCGTCACACCCTCTGTGGATAGTTGTCCGTGCTCACCAGTAGCACAGGCCATTGGCGCAGTAAGCGCCAAATCATTGACAGTACCAAAGTGAGCATCCGCCGAACCCGCCATAGTAAGCGTCACGCGCTGAATTGCAGCATCCGCCGCCGAAAGGCTCGCAGAATCATCTACATTTGCGATAAGCGACGTAATTGAATCGTGCAGCGTAAGCTGTGCATCTTTGCCAACATTCACATTCAGTTCAGTTGTTTTCACAGCTTGATAATCAAGTCCGCCATGACTCAGCGTGAGCTGCTTGAGACTTGGGCCATAAATCGTTACGCTCGAACGACCGTTACACTCATACGCGCTATATTCACAGCTACCTTCGTCTTTAATCGTAATGGTAGCTGTCTCACCTGTTTTTGCCACATCCACTTTTACAGTATTCTGGTCGCGAAGATGATTAATCGTTGCATACGGAGCATCACTGGTAACAACATAGTTCACCGCAATACTGCTATTATCCTCGACAGTTACCGCAGTAATAGCTTTCAAATCAGCAAGCGTTACTGTATCAGACACTTTCAGTTGATCAACCTTTTGATTGATTTGCCCCACGCCATAGACACCAAGTCCAATTGCAGCGCCGAAGCTCGCAAGGCCAAGAACAGTAATAATACTGCCGAGAATAACAATGCGCTTAGTTAATCGCCACGAAAAACTTGCATAGGCACCAAGCCCCATCAAGACAATGAAAAGTACTGCGGCAATAATTGCACCGACGTAAGCGCCACCAACAGAGGCAAGCATACCGCCCTTCGTAAAGTCATGCAGCGAATACCCGAAAAGTGGCTCCCGAACAAGAATAATAGCAATCAGCGCTGCAACCGCCATAAGCCCCGCACCGATAAATCCGATGCCAAGCAACACGCGCACAAGCACGACAAAAGGCTTCGAGCGCTCCGGCATCTCGGCAACTTCTTCTTTAGCTTCCGACTTCAAACTCGCAAGCGTCACTGGTTTGCCTCGCATCTGCAATTTCTCAGCAGCAGTTCGAGCAGGCGGGATTATCACCCACATCGCAATATATACTAGTATTGCTGTTCCACTCGTAATCAGCGCAATAAGCACCGCCACAAGCCGTGGCCACATTACATTCACATCATAATAATCAGCGATTCCAGCGCACACACCACCCAAAACTCCGCGCGACGTATCACGCATCAAGCGCCGCTCGCTTATATTTTGTTCGGCAGGAGCTTCAGCTACGTCCTCATCGGCAAAATCACTTGGTGCACCGAGCTGAGCCTCAATCGCATCAACATCCTTATGAGTAATCACTCCCTCGTTTGCAATCCCTCTACCTGCTAAAATCTCAACGATTCGCGCTTCAATTTCGCGCATTGCGTCCTCGTCGGCACTTAGTGCATGCTTAATTGCCGCAAGATACTCTTCCAGCGCCTTCTTTGCATCGACTTCAGCACTATACGGCGTCCGTGCGATATGAATTCTTGTAATCTCTTTCATAATCCTTCCTTTACAGCTTCTTCAGCGTCCGATCCAACTCGGCAATCTTCTTAGTTAGTTCCTCAACTACTTCCTCACCAAACTGAGTAATTTTGTAGTACTTACGTGGCGGCCCCTGCTCGCTTTCTTGCCATTCATGCTGCAATAGCCCGTCACGGTGAAGCCTCGCAAGCAAAGGGTAGATCGTCCCCTCCACCACTACAAGCTGCGCTTCACGGAGCCGCGTAATGATATCACTCGTATATTTCGGCTCGTGCAAACAAACCTTCAGCACGCAATACACCAAAAAGCCTTTACGCAGTTGCGTCGCCATTTGTTCAGCATATCGTTCACTTTCTTGCATACTACTATGTTATACAAGGTACCTGGTATTGTCAATACGTTGTAATTTCTCCTTGTGACCCCATACAGCTTATGCTACGATAGTCATATAGAATAAACGGAAACTAAAAGTAACATGCCTGAGAAATTACGGTCATCGTACCAAGTCGCGAGCGAGAAATACTCAGCTCCTGACACGGCAGCGACTACAGCGGAGCCGACACCGGACGCAGCACCAATACCAGCACCACTCACTTCCCCAGAGGCTTCCGCTCCTGCTACAGCCGATACAGCTCCAGCGCTCACGCCGTCGCCTGACAGTCTCTCGGCGCCAGATACCGAACCGACAACAAGCGCAGAAACCTTCGCTACTGATGTTGAAATCCTCGGTAAACACTACCCTATCCGACAAATGATCCGCGAGGCTGGCAACCAACGAATGCGAGTGGTTGAAAGTGCAAGCGCCAACTGGAAGAACCTCTTAGATACCCCAGGAAAAATGCGACTTGGGCTTGTTCGGTCTATTGCCGAAAGCCGTCTCGAGCGCCAACAGCGAAAAGCGGATGCAGTCAGCCACCTTAGCGATAGAAACTGGCTAAAGCGACGTCGTATGAATAAGCTGCGCAAAGCCCAAGACCGATTCCAGAGAGCTGACAGTAAATATCAAGGTCGCAAAGACCGCATGACAGCACGCAAAGAAAATGTCAGCAAGAATGTCGAGCAACGTCGAACCGATTATCGAAAAGAGCTTCGCGCTCGTCGTGAATCTGCACTAGGTCGTCGAGCACTTCGTCATGAACTGCGCGCCCAAGATGCGGGTCGCCTTGAGGCACGCGCAGTACTCAAAGACATTCCTAAAGAACACCTTGAGCGAGTAGGTAAACTTGCCGCAACCGCCTATGCAAGCGAACGCAAGGCAACCCAGGCCGACAAGCAAAAGAATGCAACAATTAACCATGAAACTCGTACACTCAAAGCCATAGATGACAACCGCCGACGCATGACTGAAGCGGCAAATGAAGCAAAAAAAGCCAATGGCATTGTTGAAAAACTAGAAACAGAGACAATCCCCAAAGCCAAGGAATCACTCCAGTCACTTCGAGATGACCTTGGAGCACTCGAGAGCGATGACCCAGATCGTGGTAATCTCGAAGTGCAAATCCAAGAGGCCGAAGATCGTATTGCTATCTACGAACAACGTGAGGTTCCCTACTGGAATCAAGTGGCGCTCTCGAACCGTCAACGCGTCATCACACTTGACGAGAATCACACTACACTTACGACAAATCTTAAACAAAACACAGCCGCCAAGGGTACTGCCGCTACAAATGCTACCACAGCTCGCGCGACTGCCGATGCGCATAAGGCTGAGCTCATGAGAGCAGCAGCAGAAGCGACCGACAGCGCTCCAGAACAGAATAATTAATCCCGAAAGGAATCATATGCCACTACTTAGCCCTACACTACTAGAAAACCTTGGAATCAACCTCAGCGAAGAACACTACCAGGCGCTTGCCGAGCACTTTGAAACTACTCTCAACGAGCGCGTCATTAACGAAATTGTCCTTGAGCTCTCACCCGAGCAAGCAGAGCAACTCGCTACCTTACAGCAAGCTGGCGACGAAGAAGTTCTCGCATGGCTCAAAGCAAACGTGCCAGACGTTGCAGAAATTGTTACCGACGAAGTAGACATCCTTCTCGGTGAGATTGCTGAAAACAGCGAAACTATCAGCGACAACTAAAAGCACAGTTTTATAACTGCGCTTCCGGGTACAATGCTTTAGTTGTATCGTCTATTTCATGACGCAATTGTGGGAACGGCACACCTTCACGCGCAGTCACGCCTTCAAACATCCAGAATACACGTTCACTGCTGCCCCATCCACATGCCGGCGGCATACCGTATTCGAGCATCTCAACATAGTCTATGTCGAGCATCATCGCTTCATCGTCACCCTGGTCGCGCATCTGCTGCTGCTCAACAAAGCGGTTATACTGGTCGACTGGATCATTCAGCTCACTAAAGCCATTGCCGAGTTCGCTACCAAGAATCACTGGCTGGAATCGCTGCACAATATTTGGGTTTTCGGTGTTAGATTTCGCGAGTGGCGAAATAAACTTCGGCGTATTTACAAGCCAAACTGGACCAACGACATCTTTACGGATATTCTTCCACAGCTTGTCGATACCACGGGGGATACTATCAGTCTTCTCGACTTCAAGTTTGTGCTCTTTCAGCTTCGCGCTTACTTCTTCAATCGTTGTGTTATATACATCAATTCCGTAGTGATCACGGATTACAGTCGCGTAGTCCCACACTTCCCACTCTTTATCCATATCAACTTCAAAGCCGCGTACGTTGAACTGGAGTGTACCGAACGTCTCTTTCAGTACGTATTTGTACATTTCTTCCATGAACTTCATACCGTCTTGCCAGTCAGCATATGCCCAATACCATTCCATCGCAATATGCTCAGGCAGGTGTTCATCGCTGTAGTTTTCATTGCGAAACCGTGGTCCAACGTCGTAAACTTTCTCAAAGCCAGCGCCCAAGAGACGCTTCAATGGCAGCTCATGACTAATGCGAAGGTAAAAGTCTTGGTCGAGTGCGTCCATATGTGTCACAAACGGATTAGCGTCAGCACCGCCCGTAGTGTGCTCGAGCACAGGGATATTAATCTCATGGAACCCTCGGTCATCAAGGAACTTACGAGTCGCCTGCCAAAACTTACTGCGACGCACGAATCGGTCACGAACCTCAAGGTTAACGTTCATATCAACGTAACGACGACGTAGACGCTCTTCTTTATTCGTGAAGCCTTCCTGCTCTGTTGGCATACCGCGCAGGCTCTTTGTCAATAGGCGTAACTCACGCACGTCAACGCTAATTTCACCGGTTTTCGTACGAATTACTGGACCGGTTGCCTCAATAAAGTCACCCGGATCAAGCAAGTTAAGTTCACCCATGCCAATCTGAGATTTTGCGGCATCAAGTGGCGATACGGTATCAGACTTCAAAAATAACTGCATCTGGCCGCTCATATCGCGAAGTACGAGAAATGCGAGCTTACCAAACTTACGCGTTGCCAGCACACGCCCTACTACTGTTACCGTCTGGCCCTCAAGGGACTCAAACTGAGTGGTAACATCACCAATATTGTGCGTCCGACGCGCTTCAGCTGGGTACGGGTCGACCCCAAGCGCTCGCAGTTCTTCTAATTTACGTAGGCGCTCATCGCGCAGTTCTTTCAATGTAGCCATAACTAGCTATCATTGTATCACAGTCACTACTGTTAATGCTCGCCAAAAGCAATACTCCGCTCGATATAGAGCGGAGTATTGCTATGCAGGAACAAGACTAGTTTACTGATACAACCGTGTAGGTTATGTCGCCCTTAGGCGTCGTCAACGTAACCTTGTCGCCGACCTCTTTGTCCATAAGGGCAACACCGAGGGGTGATTCGTTGCTAATCTTACCGTTCATTGGATCTGCTTCAACAGGGCCAACAATGGTGTACTTCACTGTTTTGTCGTTCTTGATTTCAACAGTGCTACCAACATGAACCTTGCTTGATTTCTTCACCTTAATAATTTCGGCGTTAACCAAGATATCTTCAATCTCAGCAATACGAGTTTCGACAAGGCCCTGCTCTTCGCGAGCGCTATCATACTCAGCATTTTCACTAAGATCGCCATAATCACGAGCTTCCGCGATTTTATCAGCGATTTCGCCGCGTCGGCCCTTAAGGCTCTCGAGCTCAGCTTCGAGCTCTTTGCGTCCATCTTCAGTGATTTGGTATGTCTTCTTCATAATAATTTTACCTCTTCCAAACCGAATGGCGGGACCTAGTCATTTCGACTAGTGTTGTTATTCCCCTCCAAGGGCTCTGAATCTAGCCTAGTTTAGCAAGTAACTCCTCATGCGTCAATAGTTCTGCCACCCCTGTTGCCCTTGGGGTAAACTCAAACTTCTCATCACCGAGCAAGCGGTCGCTTACCGTGACACGATATGGAATCCCCATAAGCTCACTGTCAGCGAATTTAGCGCCCGGTCGCTCATCGCGGTCATCGTAAATAACCTCAATGCCTTTTGCCATAAGCTCACTATATAGCGCATCTGCCGCCTCTTTCGACTCTTGGCCAATCTGCACCAAGTACACCTTCGCTGGTGCGATATTCTCAGGCCAAACCAAACCCTTATCGTCTGCAAAATGCTCTGCCAAAAGCCCAACCAATCGACTAACACCAATCCCATAACAGCCCATGATAATTGATTGCTCATTACCGTCTTCGTCGGTGTATTTCACGCCAAGACCATCGGTGTATTTCGCCTCAAGCGGGAAGATATTACCCACTTCTACGCCGCGCTTTTCTACAAGCTCAGACTTCTCAAGGCCAAGCTTTGCAAGATTCTCGTCTGTGTAAATCTCTTTATTGACAGCTACCTTCTTGGCTTCATGAATATAAATTGTGTCCTCGCCGATCGAGCTTAGCGTCTGAAATTCATCACTAAATTTTTCTGTAAAAATACCACCGTCTGCATATGTACGATATGTTTCAGCGCCAACGCCAAGACGATCATACACTTTCGCATACGCAACAGCTACCTTCTCATAGATTTTCGTATGCTCTTCTTGGTTGCGAGCAAACGAATACATATCTTTCATAACAAATTCGCGGCCACGCAGTAAACCACTCTTTGCGCGAAGTTCATTACGGAACTTATTTTGAATTTGATACACCATCACTGGTAAATCTTTATACGAGTTAATAAACTCACCTACCGCATCTACGACCGGCTCTTCATGCGTCAAACCCATGCCAAGTTCAGTGCCATTAACAAGTTTCGTCTTAAACCAATTATCAACCTTTGCATCATCCCATCGGTCAGTGCGTTCGAACAGTTCACGCGGCTGCAGCACAGTCATTTGGACTTCCTGTCCACCCACCGCGTTCATTTCTTCCCGAACAATTTGAGCAATATTATCAAGAACTCGCTTACCGAGCGGCAAAAAAGCATACACTCCGGCCATTTCTTTATGTACGAATCCCGCACGAATTAATAGCTGCGCGTTTCGAGCCTGCTCATCAGCAGGAGCTTCCTTGCGCGTTTTGGTAAAGTTTTGTGATAATCGCATAATACCTCTATTGTAACGGTTTTCACCCCTCTTGACCAGAAAGGTACCGCAGCGCGCAAACTACATGCCCTGGATAAATACAAATGTCACAAGAAATGCCAAGAAATTCTTCACCATATGTAGCAGCATACCCGCCCAAATACTACCCGTCATCTCGCGCAGCACACAGGCCACCATACTGAGGAAAAATACATCAACACCAACATTCCACTGCATATGCGCAAGACCGAACAAAACACTCACAGCTAGCGACGAAACCCACCATGGAAACTGCAGATTACGTAGACGCCCGTACAAAAATCCGCGAAAAATTACCTCTTCAAAGAGTGGTGTCAGCACAACAAGTACAAAGAACCCTAAAATTAAATCATTACCGAATAAACGGCCGAGGCCTAGGTTCTGCGCTTGATCCGGACTAAAACCCGGGATATTAGATGCCAGTGTCAGCGCAATAGTTGACGCCAGCATGTAAACAATCACACCGGCAAGGCTCAGCCCAATGTCACTCCATTCAGGTAGTCGCGGTAGTCCTATCTGTTCAAAGCTGAGTTTTCGATACCGATACCAAGCAACAACCCCAATAATAAGCGCCATCGCAACATATACATACACACGGAAGCTCAGTGTATTTACCGTTGAAGTTGGACTCCACGGAAGTCCCAACTGCATCAACCCGATTATCACAAAGCTCACAATATACTGCGCGCCGAAAAATGCAGCCACAAGCAGCACAGTCCAACCCGCAAGACCACTCATCATCGCGCTAAGCCGCAGCTTGGGCGCCGTCTTCGTAGGGGGCGAAGCTGACTGAGCTACATCCATTACGAGTTTAGCTTCCCAATATCAGCAATGCTAATCACAATCACAAGAAGCATCAGTACAATAAACCCAGTACCATGAATCCGCTCTTCAGTGTCTTTCGTGAGTGGTTTTTTTAATATCCTATATAGCGCAGTTACGAACCATCGGCCACCATCGAGTGCTGGAATTGGCAGCGCGTTCATCACAGCAAGTGTCAGTGAAATTATTGCCGCAATCATGATTACATACGAAAGGCCCATCTTATCTGCAGCGGGGAAAATAATCCCGAATATGGCAAGCGGACCCGCTACGCTATTACCTGCAGCAGCCAAGTTTGCACTCGCTTGCTTCTGCGTAGCATGATCAGGGCTGAGCTTCATTACTAAGCCTGATACTGTATTTCCCAGTAGCTGCCCGAGCCCCTGCAGCGTCAACCACGTAAACTGCGCGGTCGTACATACTCCCACAATCGGCGCCGACCACGTTGCTCGTACAACTTCACGTTGTGCAGGTTCAACCCCGAGAAAACCCTTTTTATCACTGTTTTCATTACGCAGTGCAACGTTTGTGTCGCCTGCCTTTCCGTCACGTTTATATTCAACGGTAACCGTTTTACCCTTGTTATCCGCGGTCAACTTAGCAAGGTCATCGGGCGAGATTACCGCCTTGCCGGCAAATGTAATAATCTGATCACCATCCTTCAACCCCGCCTTTGCAGCTGGCAAATCTTTCGTCACTCCAACGAGTTCAACGGGCTGACTCACCTCAAACGTGTCAGAGGGTACAGAAAACTGATTTGGCATAATCTTAGGAATCCCCACAAGTGCCAAAATCGTAATAAGCACGACGGCCAACAACCAGTTCACAACAACACCAGCCAGTAGTACCTGCGTCTTCTGCCAAAATGTCATCGCGCCATAATCACCCTTACCCGTATCGTCATCATGCTCACCTTGCATTTTCACGAATCCACCAAGTGGCAGCCAATTAATACTAAGCAATACATCC
>DATIJR010000005.1:0-3626 GCA_035478455.1 Patescibacteria group bacterium
GCTGGCGCATTTTTTGACTTGAATGTCTTGTCTAGAATTAAGCTCTAGTTCTGGTCGCTAATCGCTGCCATCAATGAATTCTCATCACGTCGTGGCTTGCGACTATTACGAAAGCCACCGCTTTTAGCGCTCTGACCCTGGCCGCCTTGTGGGCGTGGACCACGGTTATCGCGGTTGCCACCGTTACCCGCAGCAGGTCGGCGCTCGCGCCATTCACCACGTGAATTACGGTCAGGTCGCTCGCGGCGCTCTTCGCGTTCTGGGCGTTCACGACGCGCACCTTGTTCAGGTACGAACGTAAGCGCAGAACCAGTCTTACCACCACGGCCGGTACGGCCAATACGGTGCACGTAGTCGTCATAGCTACTAGGGGTGTCAAAGTTAATCACGTGACTCACGTTAGGGATGTCAAGACCACGTGCCGCAACATCAGTCGCAACAAGCACGCGAACACGCGAGTTCTTAAAGTCAGTAAGCGCTCGGTTACGCTGGCCCTGTGACTTATTACCGTGAATCGCAACAGATGCAATACCTGCTTTATCGATCATGTCAGAAAGGCGCTGCACGCCAAACTTTGTCTCACCAAAGATAATTGTCTTCTCCAAGGTGTCACTATTCAATAAGTCCATGAGCAACGTTTTCTTGTGGTCTGGGTCAGTGTAACGTACTACATCCTGATGAATGTGGTCGTTAGTTTCTGTTACCTTAACAGAAACATATTCTGGCGCACGCATAAAGTCGTTAGCGATTGCTTTCACACCATCGCTGAAGGTTGCGCTAAAGCAAAGCGTCTGGCGCTCAACAGGAAGCTGTGAGGCGATATTACGGATATCGTTCACGAAGCCCATATCAAGCATGCGGTCGGCCTCATCAAGCACAAAGTGGTCAATCACGCCAAGGCGAAGTGTACGACGCTCGATGTGATCTTTAATACGACCAGGTGTACCAATAATGATGTGTGGACCACGCTGCAAACCACGAAGCTGCGGCAAGATGTTCATACCACCAACAAGCAGTACAGAGTAAAGCTTCATGCCAGCAGAGAACTTACGGAATTCGTCATCAATCTGCGTTGCAAGCTCACGGGTTGGCGCCATAATTAGCACGGAGCCAATCTTACGGTCCCTGCTAAGGCTATCGATAATAGGTAGCAAGAATGCAGCCGTTTTACCAGTACCAGTGTTTGCAAGGCCAATAACATCCTTACCAGCCATTGCTAGTGGAATTGTCTCGTCCTGAATTGCACTTGGCGTGTCAAACTTCATGAATTCGAGGTTTTTCTGTATTTGTGGGGCAAAGTTAAAGTCTGCAAAATGATGCTTAGGCTGGTACGCGTTTTCATCATTGTGCTTCTCAACAACATTCGTGTTGATAAACTTTGATTCGTGAATATATTGCTTAGACTGGCGGTTTTTACCGCGGCTTGTTCGGTTGCCATTACGGCGCGGTGCGCCCTCAAAAGATCGTTTCTTGTTATACATAATAGGATGCCTTTCAGTTCATCAAATATGGTGATGAATCGCTGAATAATATTAGGTAAGCATCCATCCGAATTTTAGGTAAAAAGATACGTAAAACTTCCTCTTATTATATATCAAAACGCCCACGAAGTCAATATCTTACATCAACAATATATCCGAATAGCTATTTAAACATATCGACTATGCCGCTTACGCTAATACGGTATATACTAAATACATGACTAAGCACACGGAAGAATTCAAGGTAAACGGCGAAGATCTACTAAAAAAAGTTAAGGAAATCATTGCTGAAGGTAACGCGCGCAAGATTACCGTCAAAAGCAAAGAGGGCAAGAGCATTGTTGAGCTCCCGCTCACCATTGGTGTAGTTGGCGCAGCACTCGCGCCACTCCTTGCAGCAGTCGGTGCAATCGCAGCACTTGTCACCGAGTGCACCATTGTCGTCGAACGCGAAGAAAAATAATTGGTTTATATCAATCAAAAAACGACTCATTCTACGAGTCGTTTTTTGATGCAAGGCAATTACGAATGATCGTGATGCGAGTGGGTAAGTGCATGGCCTTTGCCGCGCTTCAGCAAGTAAATATTCACCGGCCACGCTGCAACAAATGCCGCCGATAGCGAAAGTCCGCGACTAATCCAATAAATCGGGTGGGTAAGATCTTTATGCATCGCGCCCGGCACAAGTAACATCACTAAATTATCGACAATCGTCATCGTCAAGATCGAAACCGTATCAGCAGCAAATACCAACTTAATTGCCTCAATAAACTTCATACCCGAGCGCACGAGCGGCCAGGTCGAAACTGCATACCCAGAAATAAACGATAGAGCAGCGGCAAGCAACACGGTTTGGTGTGGCTCAAACCCAATATGCGTACCGATGGTAACACCAATCATTTCGCCAATCGCACAACCGAACAAACAGTGGATTGTTGCACTAGCGGCCATCTTGGCAACAGGCCGCTTTACGGCAGAGTGACCATGATGATGTGAGTGATCCATTATTTACCTCGTATGTTGTTAAGTTCATATAGTTGCGTGAGCTCCGCCACAGCTTTTTCGGTATCGCCGTGCGTCATCATGTCCGCAACATGGGTCCGCAAGTGATTTTCGAGCACCATTTTATTGAGCGATGCGAGTGACTTCTGGATTGCCAGGCTTTGCGTCAAGATATCCATACAATACGCATCATTCTCAATTTGCTTCTCGAGGCCATCAATCTGACCCTTGATAATTTTGAGGCGGTGAATTGATCGTGATTTCGTATCTTTCATACTTTCAGGATATACCCCTAGGGGGTATATGTCAAGCCACGATGTAGTACACTAATACTATGAGCCAGCACGCACGCAAAAAGCCAAATCTTCGCACCATGTCCAATGACGATCGAGCGCTTCTTGCCGAAATGCTCCGCGAGCGTATTTATGCCACCATCACACTACTCGCGGTCGTTGTAGCGCTTTGGCAACACCCCGACGAGCACCAACCACTTGGCGCCATAGGTGTTATTCTTGGTACGGTTGTAGCGCTTTGGCTCGCAACGCTCGTCGCCGCACGAATTTCTTATACCGCTGTCCATGGCAATACGGTCAATAAAGAACCAAAATATCTAGAGGCAAGCAAGGCGGCTTCAGGGTTACTAACTCCAGCGGGCCCGCCAATCTTTTTCATCCTACTCTCTACAACCGGGTTATTCTCACTCAAAACTGCATTGTTTATTGGTGTACTTTCATTACTTGCATCGTTATTCTTCTTCTCGGTAATGTCCGGCAACCGAGTTACCGACAGTAAAGTAAAACTACTTGTTTTCAGCGCCATGCAAACCCTCATTGGCGTTGGTGTAGTGCTGCTAAAACTTGCAGTCGAGTAACAAACAAAAAACACCACTAGGGTGTTAGTAGCAATTTCAAAGGGTTCGACGCCCACCCCGACCGCGCACCCGAAGAACGGGTGGCAGCCGGGGCGAGCAGCGAAGGGGCCTCAGATCGAGGGGTAGCCCATCATGCCCAGCGCGACATCGATCATTGCCAGGCCAATCACGATCAGCAGCCACACCGGGTATGTGCGCATCTGCCGCCAGACGACGGTGAGCGCAGCCTCCATGGTGGGGGCCTTGCGCACCTCAGCCTGGTCGCCGGTCAG
>DATIJR010000006.1:0-6397 GCA_035478455.1 Patescibacteria group bacterium
TTAGTAACAATGGGGACACGTGAACTACTGCGAGTGGTGCTACGCGGTGCTCTGGTCGGCGCTGGGGCGGCGGTTGTATATTTGCTACTAAATAAATTTGTATTCACAGCGGTGCTGTGCCGTCCTCAATCGACGGGCGACTGTAGCGAAGCCTCAAACTATGCGGCAATCGCAGCGTTGGTACTGAGTATTTTTGGCGGTGTGATCGTGCTAGCGCAGGCGCGAGTGTATCGCCCGCTACTTGTGGTGCTTGCGGCGCTTATCTCCCTCTGGGGCGTGCAAACGCATGCAGACGGCGCAGCATGGTATTGGGTAATAGTAGCAGCGGCAGTACTACTCGGACTGGCGTACGGCTTATACGCTTGGCTTGCCCGAATTCGTAATTTTATTTTGGCGGCTGTCGTCACAATTGTTGTTGTTGTATTAATTCGTTGGATGCTCGTCGCCTAGCGCGGCAGAAGGTGGGGCTATGGAAGTCATTGTAAGTATCTTGCTCGTCTTGGTGATTGCAGCATTCGGTGTCGTATTGTATGTGCTCACACATAAACTCAACGAGATGAAGCAATCGAGTGCTGTGGAGTTTCTGAAGAGTGACGTAACCGAGTTATCGCGAACCGTCGCCGCACTTAATCAATCTGTGGGCGACAGGCTCGAAAAGAGTAGTTTGGGTGTACAGCAGTCGGTGCAGCACCAGTTGACTGAGAGCGCAAAGCTCGTGGCTGACGTCACGCAGCGTCTTGCGAAACTTGACGAAACCAATGCACGAGTTGTTGGTGTGGCCGATGAATTAAAAACCTTACAAAATGTTCTATCCAACCCAAAACAACGCGGCGTGTTTGGTGAGTTTTACTTGTCGAGCGTCCTTGAGAATGTCTTGTCACCTGGGCAGTTTCAAACGCAGTACAAGTTTAGTGATGGCGAAATTGTTGATGCGGTAATCTTTCTTGATAAAGGCCAAATTTTACCAGTAGACAGCAAATTTAGTCTCGAAAATTACAACCGTATGATTGAGGCTTCAGGCAAAGAGCGCGAGCAGTATATGCTAAAGGTGAAAGCCGACTTGAAAGGTCGCATCGATGAAACCTCGAAATATATTCGCCCAAGCGAAAAAACAATGGACTTTGCGTTTATGTTCATTCCAAGCGAATCGCTGTATTATGACCTACTAATTAATAATGTCGGTAATGGCGGCAGTTCACGCGATTTGATCGAGTATGCCTTCCGTGAAAAGCATGTGATCATTACGAGCCCAACTAGCTTCATGGCCTACTTGCAGACGGTGCTGCAAGGCTTGCGTAGCCTACAGATCGAAGAGCAGGCCAAGGATATCCAGGTGCGCGTGGGCAAGCTCGGGCAGCACATTGCTAAGTTCGACGAATACATGATAAAGCTCGGCAACTCACTGGGCACTACAGTCAATCACTATAACTCGGCGCACAAAGAGCTCGCCAAGGTAGATAAAGACGTCGTAAAGATCGCGAATACCGACCCGAGCGTTGAGGCGATCTTGCTTGATAAGCCGTCTCAGGAATAGCCCCGCTCACTACCTTTTACTACAGATACTAAAGGCGAAGTGCAGCGCCTAGAACCCTTTAGCTGGGACCAAAGGGTTCTAGGCGCGTAACGGTATTCGTAGTAAAAGGTAGCGAAAAGGGGCGGTGACGAGAATATGCTATCAAATAAAAATACTACCCGTTTGGTGCGGGTAGTATTTCGAGTAAGATTGGCTAGTGACTAGTCGTTCTTGTTGCGGCCAGCGATGAGGAGGTAAAGGTTACCACCAAGCGCTGCACCAATGAGCGTACCGAGAATCACAGATGACGTGAAGTAGCTGTACGTAGTTGAGTCGGTTGTGCTTACGCCAAGCTCACTGTCTGAGTGGTTGGTTGCTGCAAGCGCAATAGCTGGGTTAGCTGTAATACCCTTTACGTATGCTGAATACGGAACATCTGGAGTCTTTGCACTCTTATCTGTCTGTGAACTCTGTGAGTCCTTCTGGTAAGCAGCAACGTCTTGAGCCTTAAGTGTTGATAGCAGTGAACCGCCAGCAACGAGGCCAATAGTGAGGGTAAGGCCTGCGCCGATTGCGCGTGCGCCAGCTGAAAGTTCGCGACGGCTAAGCACTGCAGTAAGACCGAATAGGAATACGGCCGCACCAACGAGCTCACACGCGAAGATGCCCCAGTTGAAGTTCCAGAAGTGGTTGAAGCTGAGGTTTGTGCTGCTGTCTGATACCCAGTTGGTGACAATAAGTGCAAGCATTGCACCAAGAAGCTGAGCGCCCCAGTAGAATGGTACAAGGATTGACTTAAGCTTACGTGTCGCCCAGAGACCAAAGGTAACTGCTGGGTTGATGTGAGTGCCAGATACAGCACCAACAGCGAATACAAGCACAGCAAGGGCAAGGCCTACGTAGAGGGCGCCAGAGTCTGTGAATGTCGCAAGTGCAACAAGTGTCAGGACGAACGTACCAACAAGTTCGGCAAGCACTACGTTAACGATGTTTGATGGCAACTTAGCGCCACTCTTGCTTGAAGTTACAGCGGTACGCACAACTGGTGCTGCCTCTGGTTTTGCTTCAGCACGAACAGTGCGAACAGTTGTTTTGGCTGCGGCCGGCTTGTTGGCGGTCGCTTTTTTAGTAGAAGCGGCTTTCTTGGTAGCCATTGATTATATCCCTCCTTTAACTAAGATATAGCTCCAGTGTATAGCACAAACAGTTCAGGTGCAACCGTCTCTCGATTAACAGAGTGAAGTAGTGTATGATAATAGACATGGGACGATATATAGAGCAAACCGAAGGCCAGAGTGAATTGCAGCAGCGAATTGCAGCAGAACTCAAGGCAAAAGCGGCGGCTCGAGCCAAGCAAGAAGGCGAGCAAACCGAAGGCTATCATAAGGCGCCAGATGGCGTTGAAGATGCCGCATACATGCGCGGCACCAAGCGAACAACAACGCTTGCGCCAGTATGGGCTATCATTTTCTTTTTAGCGCTTGGCGTATTTATCTACTTTATCTACAAAATGAGTCATTAGAGCGGGACCTATGGATATCGAAACACTGAAGAACATATTGTTACAACGCGTGGGCGAATCAAAAACACCTAACGAAGTATTAAAGGCGCCAGAATTTCGCGAGCTCTACGCAAAAATTCCAACACTCGCACCCGAAGAGCGTGGTCCGTTTGGTCGTCAAGTTAACGAACTGAAGCAGGCGGTCGAGGCCGCAATCCAGGCGCGCGAAGCAGAGCTCGAAGAATCAAACATTCGTCCGATTGATGTGACGGCGCCATTTGATGTGAACGCAAAGCAGCCAGCGCTTTTGCCAAGCGAAAACGGTACAACGCACCCGCTCATGCAAGAAATACAGCTGGTATCAGATATCTTTAATCGCATGGGTTTTGTAACCGAAGATAGTCGCGAAATCGACGATCAGTATCACATGTTCGAAACATTGAATTTCCCAAAAGGTCACCCGGCACGCGACGATTACGATACGTTCATGACCGTTGAAACCGACAAAGATGGCGATCCGCTTATTGCGCCGGCTCACACGAGTACGATGCAGGTCCGTAGCCTTATAAAATATCGCGATAATCTTGCCCGTGGCGAAGCGATTGCAGCGGTTGTGCCAGATCGTGTATTCCGCAACGAGGACCTCGATGCTCGCCACGAGCATACATTCTATCAGGTAGAGGGCGTGTACGTGGCAAAAGGTGTAAATGTTGGCAACCTCGTCGCGACACTCCAGGCATTCCTTGAAGAATACTATGGCCGCCAACTTAAGACGCGTATTAATCCGTTTTACTTCCCATTTACCGAGCCTTCATTTGAATTTTCACTCGAATGTCCATTTTGTGAACATGGCTGTAATATCTGCTCGCAGAGTAAATGGATTGAGCTACTCGGTTGCGGCATGATTCACCCGAATGTTCTTAAGGCGGCCGATATCGATTCCAATGAATACACAGGCTTCGCCTTTGGCTGCGGTGTCGACCGTTTGGTCATGATGAAGTACGGCATTGAAGATATCCGTCATCTTGAATCTGGTAAACTTAATTTCTTGAGGCAGTTCTAATGAAAGTTAGTCTAAACGCAGTAAAACAATATATCGATTTCGAACTTCCTCCTGTTGATGAATTGGTAAAGCGTATCAACGAGCAGCTCGGTGGGGTTGAGGAAGTCATTGATCTTGGTGCGCGCTACAAAGGCGCCGTCATCGTGCATGTTACAGAATGTGACAAGCTTGAAAACTCTGATCACTTGCACAAATGCCTTGTGGACGATGGTGGAGTAACGTCCGACGTTGAACGTAACGAGCAAGGGTTAGTGCAGGTCCTCACGGGTGCGCCAAACGTACATAAAGACATGCTTGCTGTTTGGTTGCCGCCAAAGTCGGTGGTGCCAGAAACATTCGATACCGACCCATTCACGCTCGAAAGCCGTAATATGCGCGGCGCCATGAGCCACGGCATGCTCGCAAGCGCACGCGAGCTTGCGATTGGTGATGCTCACGAGGGTATCATCGACCTTACACACGAGCAGTCAGCAGAAGGTGGCGCGCCACTACAGCCTGGTTCTACGTTTGCTGATGCTTTTGGTTTGAACGGTACTATTATTGATATTGAAAACAAGATGTTCACTCACCGCCCAGATGGCTTCGGCCAGCTTGGTGTTGCGCGCGAAATCGCTGGTATTCTGGGCTATAAATTCACGAGCCCTGACTGGTATGTACAACAGCCGAGTTTTGCAAACGCCGCGGGGCTTGATCTCGAAGTATTCAACGACGCAACAGAACTCGTTCCACGCTTCATGGCGTTAGCAATCGACGGCATCGAAGTAAAAGAAAGTCCACTCTGGCTACAATGTGCGCTTGTTACAATGGGCGCTCGTCCAATCAACAACATCGTTGATGCAACAAACTACGTAATGCTCACAACCGCACAGCCAACACATGCCTATGACTACGATAAACTTCGTGGCCATAAATTAGGCGCACGCATGGCTCATAGCGGCGAATCAATCACATTGCTCAATGATAAAACATACGAGCTACAAGACACTGACATCGTGATTGCCGACGGCGAAGGTCCTGTTGGCCTTGCGGGCATTATGGGCGGTGGTGAGAGTGAAGTTGATGCCTCGACGACACGAATTGTGCTCGAAGTCGCAACATTCGATATGTACGCAGTGCGCAAAAGTAGCATGCGCCACGGTGTATTTACGGACGCGCTTGCACGTTTCAATAAAGGGCAGTCTCCGCGCCAAAATGCACGCATATTGCAGTATCTCGCTAGGTTAGTTCAACAAGTTTCGCCGGCAAGTAAACAGGCGAGTAATGTCGCCGATGCCCCTCAAGTAGAGTGGGCAGATCAGGCGGCAGTGCAGGTAACGAGCGAGTTTGTAAACGAGCGTCTTGGCAGTGACTTTACAACCGATCAAATGAAAACGCTACTTGAAAACGTCGAAGTTACTGTTGATGGCAACATGAGTGTGAAGCCACCATTCTGGCGTACTGATATTGAGCTTCCCGAAGACGTAGTTGAAGAGGTTGGTCGCTTACACGGTTTCGATTCATTACCGCGCGAACTACCTACACGTTCAAGTGCGGCCGCGCCATACAATCTTGGACGCGTTACTAAGCAGCGTGTTCGCGAGAGCCTCGCCCGTGCCGGTGCAAATGAGGTCCTTACTTACAGCTTCGTACACGAACAAGTGCTTGCTCGCGCTGAACAGGATATTACGAAAGCATTTCGTTTAGGTAACGCACTAAGCCCTGATCTGCAGTATTACCGCCTGAGCCTTACGCCAAGTCTGCTCGATAAACTCCACGGCAACGTGAAAGCTGGTTTTGATGAATTCATGATTTTCGAAATTGGTAAAGCACATCACAAGGATGAGCAGGATGACGAAGGTTTGCCACAAGAATTTGGCCGCATCACAGCTGTATATACAAGCAAAAAATCAACTGATGGCGCAGCATATTACAAGGCAAAGCGCATGCTCGAACAGGCCCTAAAAGACGCGACGCACTCTTGCGACGTCAGTTACCAAAAGTTGAGTGATTTTGATTTTGGCACGCACGATGCATTCCGCCAGCTCGCTGCACCATTTGACGCCGCACGCTCGGCAACGGTCTGGGTTGGGGAACGTCTTGTTGGCGTTGTCGGTGAGTATAAACGCACCGTACAGCGTGCTTTCAAGCTCAGCGAATACACCGCTGGATTTGAAGTCTTCACTTCTACTTTTGAAAAGCTCAGCACAAATGGCCGCGAGTACACACCGCTTAGCCGTTTCCCATCAACAAGGCAAGACATCTCTCTGAAATCAGGCGTTGATGTAAGGTACGGTGCTCTACTTGCGAATGTACGCGCCTCACTTAATGAACAGGCTAACGG
>DATIJR010000007.1:0-10022 GCA_035478455.1 Patescibacteria group bacterium
AGGCTCAGCGGCAATAACATTAAATCCAAGCGCCTCAACAAGCTCAAGCCTATCTTCACTATACTGGCGAGCAACGCTCGACAATAACACTTCCTGCTGATTCTGTGCGCGAAGTGAGTTACCAAGGAGTGCCCAGTCTACTTTTGCATCATCAACCGACATAGGAATGTACTGATCAATCTGGTATTTCATCGTCGCCTTAAGTTCAGCTTCACTCACCATAGGTACATCGATAATCGTCGTAAACGTCTTACTCGAAGGTAAGCCAATTACAACATTCTTCGACTTGATGCCACTCTGACCAACAGCAGTCATGATAACTTCGCCGACTTTACGGCGAGCCTCTTCTGAATCGCTGCCAGTTAACTTACTATCAATAGGCGCATACCCGTAATGCTCCAGCGTATACCCTGCTCCAGCTTTTTTGAGTTGAACAACTCGAATAGCATTAGTGCCCACATCGAGTGCAAAAAAGTCGCCCAACCCTTTTAATATATTCATACTAGCTCTTAGTATACATAAGCAGTACGAGTGATTGCAAGGCCTTTAACCACTCGCTAATATCTTGGCGGTAAATCTGTTGAATATACGGTTTGCCATTGGCCGTTTTGGCGAGCGACATTATTTGACCAAATGTAACTATCACTACGCAGATTTATCTTCTCTGCAGCGTCCTCAGGTTTTGTCTTGTCGTAATATGAACGATCGAGTAATAGCTGGTTCGCCATGATTGGGCCGTTAATAACCAGCTGGTTTGAACAGTTCGTTGAGCGTACTGCTGCCTGCGCAACATCACTACAAGTATTTATTGTTCCTGTCGCAATGAGCCAGGCATCAATATGCTTCACATTACCTGCAATATTGATATTATTTCCTATCAAAATCAGCTGCGGGATACCATTCGCATTCGTCAGCGAACCGGTGTTATAGGTAATATCCTTATCAATCGTAATCGTACCCGTCGTTGTAATCGATGCCGAGCCAGTAAAGTTATCAACATTTGCACCAGGCACAATACTACCGATATCACTTGCATTAAATGACGCTGCGCCTTGATCGTGGTTAAGCGGAGCTCCATTATAAGTAGCAGTCTTTACAAACGCGCTCACACTTGGGATTTTACCCATATTAGATGCCCCGTCAAAGCATCCATAGGCTGGCGCGCAACCTACTGGCGTACCCGTGTTCGCGAATGTCAATCCACTCCATCCGGATTGTGGACTTGCGTTGCCACCATTTGCACCAGATTGTGATGCGATATTTGCAATACTACCAGGCGCTAAAATACCATACTCAACCCATGACCCTGCGTTGTTAAACACAAGGCTTGTTGCACCCGCATTAACGTTCGTACCGTTAAATACCGATCCTACTCGTAAATCATTACCAAGCACTTGTACAAATGGTACGCGCTCAATGGTTGAACACGAAACGGTGCTATGCTTCCAGGTTGGCGCGGCAACAGACCCCTTATTAACTGAGGTCACATAACAAACCTTCGATCCTGGGTCCGGTACACTCGCCAATGTGTCGACAAAGTTCGCAACATTCGTTGCACCCTTCGCAAATTTCGTCGTGCCATTACGTACCGTCTGACACGATCCGCCGACAAAACCAGAAAATTGAGTGCATGGTGCCGCAGCAGCACCACCCTTAGTGTAGTTAGAGCCTGGCGCAACAACAAATCGCGTTACAGACCAATCAACATCGTCCGAAGCCGTGTTGCCCGTATTGTTTACCGAAGCAGACACATTGATATTATTATCCCCCTCACGTAGCAACGACGGCGACGTGGTGATCTGTGGGGTGAGCGTATAATCAAAATTTAACACAATATTAATGTAGAGATCCGTCTGAGACGTAGCGCAGTCATTAATATCCAAATAAGCATTCGTAACATTGCGGGGGCCGCCGCCCGAACAGTTCTTGGTTGCAGCATACTCATTAGTTGTGTGATAGGCCGCAAAGTACTTGTTATCCATAACCAAATGGATAGTACCCGAACTCGTAATGGGTTTACCTGCAGCAGTCTTATATGTAAAGTTCGTGGTTGCCGTCCAATAGCGCGAATTATCGTCACGCCAAAGATTAAGTATTCCACTCCCTGCATCAAGTGTTGCTGTTCCACCCCATGGCGATGATACAACTTTAAAATCAACGACCTTCCTTCGGCTAAATGCCATAGCTGGATACATACAGCCACTACCAAAGTCGTTTGGCGCGCGATCATTCGCATTATTCACAGATGTCACCCAACGAGCAGAGCTATTAATAATTGATGCACCTGAGATATTCGTTTTGCATGCACCACCATTAGCAGCAATATCTGGTACAACCAACGGACCACATAAAAAGACAAGATCGTTTACCTGGAGTGGAATCGAAGTAGTCCCATAGTTCACCGACAGTAGCACCGAGGCGTTACCCTGACCACGCTTCGACATCCAAGTAGCATTGTGATACGATGCCCCGCCGTTAATACCACCAGTACGTAAAGTACCACCGCCCGAGCTATTAAAGTAAGAGTTTCTATAGCTCTGTAAGTGCGTTTTACAATCCGTATCCCAGTTAACCGCATCCTGCACACCATACTGAAGCAAATCCTCAACTTGTGCAGTAGTTTTCTTCGCGGCATGCGCCACGCCCGCACTACCGATAATCGCAAGCGCCACGACAAGCAGTGGCATAACAATTGCGCGACCTTTAAATAATTTCACTATTTTTGCCCATCCACTTCATTTAAATCATCCCCCGGGATCTGTTGTGTATCAGTCTTCTGCTGTGCTTTTAGCGTAGCGAGCGAACCGCGAAGATCACTAATATTCACAGCTGGCGGATTAAATACCGTACTGTACGCGCCACCAGCACTCAGTACACGCTGCAACTGATTAATCGTGTCGCTCGCTTTATCAGCCTGGCCGCTCGCAAGATAGTAGCGCGCCATAATATACTCGCAGTTTGCGTCATTCTTATACTGCCCTATCGCCGCCACTTCAATCGACATAGCCGTCAATGCAGAAAGATTGTTGTTACCGATCGCCCCTGAGGCTCTTGTAATAACATCATTATCACACACTGTTACTGGGGTAATTTTTACCTGATTAGGTTTCGAGTCAGCTCCACCCGTCCCATTGTTCGCAAGCAACGTAGCGACGGCATAAATGCCCACCCCAACAATACAGAGTGCAATAACAATTCCTGCAACAAGCAATATTTTCTTACGCATGCTTATGCTTAGTATAGCGGAACCAATTAGCAAAACCAAGTAGAGGAGCCAAGCCAATAACCGCCAAACCAATGGACTATAGCGTGACTACTCCACCTCTATTTAATTTAATTATAATTATAATTATAATTATTTTACAGTATAATATTCATTTGGATTACAGCTAGTAACCCTTTAACAATTCACGTAGCGGGGAGCTACCTTCTGGCAAAGTTTTTGCCCGTCCCTAGCTCTCCGATACTGCTGCGGAAGCACCTGTACCCACTCAGCAGAGGAAGGTGGTCACGTCGATGACTTCCACCCGTTCTACCGTACTCGCCCCTCACTGGGGCGCCAACCCCGAGCTCCACGAGTTCGCCGAGGCTCGGCTGAAGTGTCCCGACCGCGAATGCCTCGCCGGTCAGTTCCGAGGCCTTCCGGTTCGCTTCAGCCGCACGCAGATGTGCGAGGTCATCCAGTTCGATCAGCGGGTCGCCACGATGCCGGAAGGCCTCAAGGACGTCCCGATGATCGCAATCAAGATGATCGAGCGGACCACGGACCTCACCTCGATCAGCCAGGTCCCCGACGGCCCCTACGCCGAAGGCGACATCGTCGCCCACGTCGACACGCACTACGAGGCCGATGAGGTCGTACGCGTCTTCCGCGTGAGCGGTGGCAAGAACGCCTCCATCGAGGAGGTCAACCGCTGGCTCGACGCGCTCATCATGGGCGAGAAATCGCGTACCAGCCTCCAGTTGCCCGTCCTCGTGACCGCGTGAGGTCACACACCGCAGCACGGAGAGCTTCCGGAGACCAGGAATTCCCCTGGCCTCCGGCGGTTCACAATGTTCATAAAGTATTGTGAACATTGTGAACTGTTTATGTCATTATCACCCCTGTTGTGGTACAATATTCCTATGAGTTTATCTATTGGTATCGTAGGCCTCCCGAACGTTGGCAAGTCTACTCTTTTTAACGCCCTCACCCACAACGATATCTTGGCGGCAAACTATCCGTTTGCAACCATCGAGCCAAACACCGGCATTGTCGCCGTCCCGGACGAGCGCCTGCAAACGCTCGCAAAGATGTACAATAGCGAAAAAGTCACCCCAGCCTCAGTCACCTTCGTCGATATTGCTGGCCTCGTTGCCGGCGCTAGCCAGGGCGAAGGCCTCGGCAACAAATTCCTCGCGAATATTCGCCAGTGTGACGCTATCATTCACATCGTGCGCGCTTTCGAAAGTGGCGATATTGTACACGTTGAAAACAATGTTGATCCAAAGCGCGATATCGAGACCATCAACACCGAGCTCATTCTTGCTGATATCCAAACCATCGAGGGCCGCATGGCTCGGCTGCAAAAAGAAGCTAAGGCAAATCCTAAAGCAAAAGGTATTTACGATAGTCTCGTCGCACTCAAAACAGATCTTGAGACTGGTAGGCCAGCGAATCTGAGTAATAATTTTACCCACGAAGCCACCGAAGATCTCCACCTATTAACCGCCAAGCCAGTAATCTACATCTTTAATGTTAACGAAGAAACTCTCACCAGCACCGCTCGGAAAGATGAACTCAGCGCTATTGTGCCAGATTCGCGCGCCCTCTTTATCTGCGCTCAGCTTGAAGACGAGATCAAAGGCCTTGATCACAGTGACGCCCAAGAGCTCCTTGAAAGTTATGATGTCAAAGAACCTGGCCTCAATCAGATGATTCACGCTGCGTACGATTTACTTGGGCTCCAAAGCTACCTCACCGCAGGTGTCAAAGAAATTCGCGCCTGGACCATCAAGCAAGGCTCTACCGCCCCGCAAGCTGCCGGCGTAATCCACAGTGACTTCGAACGCGGATTCATCGCCGCCCAAGTCGTCGACTACTACGATCTCGTTTCAGCAGGGTCAGAAGCTAACGCACGCGCCGCGGGTAAAATCCGCACCGAAGGCAAAACCTACATCATGCAGCCAAACGACGTTGTTGAATTCCGGTTCAATGTCTAGAGAGGGCTAAAGTGCCGCTTGCTACCTTTTGCTATGGATACTAAAAGCGAAGTGCAACCAAAGAGCCTCCAATCAGGAGGCTCTTTGCGTGTAACGGTATTCGTAGGAAAAGGTAGCGAAAAGGCTCTTTACCCGAAGGATGCAAAGAATCTTAATTATTTCAGCCTACGCAGCTGATAAAACCGCTCTAAGTTCCCTCTCGCGCCCTTCACATCACTATCAGCTTTATCGATAACTCTAAAGTAACCTTTAGTCCATACCTCGAAGTCGCGCAAAATAGTACGGCGTACGCTATCATTTTTAATCACACCACTACTCGTAATCTGCTGACGACTCGCTTCGAATTGCGGCTTCACCATTACAAATATATCCGTCGCTGGCCCGATAATCTTACCAACATGTGGCAAAATCTGACGCACACTAATGAACGATACATCCATCACCACAATATCTGGCGTAGTCGCTGGTGTAAAATCACGAATATCAGTCTTTTCGTGTAACTCAATGCGCGCATCACCACGAAGTGACGGATGCAACTGATCGGTACCGACATCTACTGCGTACACCTTAGTTGCACCATTGCGTAACGCAAAATCAGTAAATCCACCCGTCGATGAACCGACATCGAGCACTGTTTTACCAGCAAAATCAATGTTGAACTTACCCGCCACACTCGCAAGCTTCAACCCAGCACGGCTCACATATTGTTCTTCAGCGGTCAATACAATCTTTGCAGTATCATGCACGAAAAATCCCGGCTTCGTTGCGGCCTTACCATCAACCATTACTTTACCAAGCTTAATCCAACTCTCCGCCTGAGACCTCGTTGGCACAAGCCCCCGCTGGACAAGTAATTGATCAAGCCGCTGTTTCATCCCGGGCTACCTACTTTTTACGTTCGCGATATTCACCGGTCGCAGTATCAACAGAGATAATATCGCCAGTCTTGATAAATGCAGGAACCTTCACAGTTACACCGGTCTCTAGCGTCGCATCTTTCAGCACATTACTCGTAGTATCGCCCTTTACTACATCTTCCGCGTAGGTTACTTCAAGGTAAATGTTCTTAGGGAGCTCAACGTTAATCACACGCTCACCAAAGAACTGTAGACTAAGGTTTTCACCTTCTTTCAGAAAGCCCTTTGCGTCATCCATAAGTTCTGCAGAAAGCTCAAACTGCTCAAACGTCTCAGGGTCCATAAAGAAATATGTTTCACCGTCAGTGTAAAGATACTGCACGGTACGGCTACTCACTTCAGCCGCTTCAACCTTCTCCTGACCCTTGAATGTCTTTGGAATCACAGCCCCAGTAATCAGGTTCTTAAGCTTCACGTTCACAATTGAACCACCACGCCCCATCACCTTCTGGTTATATTCCATCACGCGGAATGGCTGGCCTTCAATCTGGCAAACGACACCCTTTTTCAAATCAGTTGGTTGGTACATAAACACTATTCCTTTACTTTGTTTTCAAGTGTCGTATAGAAAGTCGCGAAGTGAGAGATGCTATGCGGCGCAGATCAAGGTGCAGGTGAGGCTCGGAAGAACCGTAACCTGCAATGCAGATATGCGCCGCGGAGCGCTCTCACTTTAGCCGTGAGATACAAATGGCATGAGTGCCAAGTGACGTGCACGCTTAATAGCTACTGCAAGCTGTCGCTGTTGCTTTGCGCTAAGAGCGGTCTTTGCAACTGGCTCAATTTGGCCGTAGATATTAATGTAACGTGAAAGTGTCTTTACGTCACGGTAGTCAAAGTATACTGGAGTATCCTTTTTAAATCGCTTTACCATATTAACATTCTCCTAGAATGGAATCTCAGACAAGTCGATTGGCTTGTCATCGATATCTTCAATTACTACATCGTTTGATTTGCTGTTTGATGAGCTCGAGCGAGCTGGCGCACCAGAATCATCACCACGACCACCACCGACAAAGTTAAAGTCCTCAACGACAACTTCAACTGCTTGACGATTGTTACCCTCTTTGTCTTGGTAACTACGCTGGTCAAGACGGCCACTCACGAGAAGTGGTGCGCCCTTCTGAACGTACTGCGCGATGATTTCGCCCGGTTTACCCCATGCAACACAGTTGATAAAGCTCGTCTGGTCTTGCATTTGACCATCCTGACCTTTCCAGCTGCGTGTTACTGCAAGACTGAAATTAGCAACGTTCTGACCGCCAGTTGTCGTTCGCATTTCGACATCGCGCGTCAGGTTACCCATCAAAATTACCTTATTAAACCCCTTAGCCATAATAGGCCTCCTCCACTTTGTTACTACTCTTCTGAAGTATCGTTGTCTTCGTTCTCAGCAGCTCGCTTCTTTGCTTCTTCGAGCAATGCACGGCCCTTCTCGTCAACAGTAACGAGCAAGTAGCGAAGTACTTCTTCAGTAATGTTTAGCGTGTTACTAATCTTGAGTGGTGCAGTTGCAGGCAACTTCACATCAAGAGCAACGTATACAGCGAATTCCTCGCCTTTAATGCGGTAAGCCATTTTCTTCTTACCCCAGTTGTCTTCAGAAACGATTTCACCATCGTTATCTGTGACTAGTTTGCGCACCTTTGCAAGTGGCGCTTCCAGATCAACTTCTAGATCTGGATGAATAAGAACTGTTAGCTCATATTCCTTCATACCGTAAACCTCCTTTGGGATCCGCACGGATAGTTACCTTATCTCAGGTAACTTTAGGTTAATAACAGATATATTATACCGCAAACTCTATAAAAAAGCTACTCTAAAGAAGTCTCGGGCTTCCCGAACAACGGAAATCGGTTACGCAAAAGCGCTGCAGCATGCTCATTAGCTACAGCTTTCTCTTCTGGCGTACGACTACCGTGCCGCACAGCAGCAATAACAGCTCGGTGGGAAAGCTCATCCACCACACTTGTCGCGCGCTGGAATGGCATAGGCAACCAATCCTTAGAATCGTCAGCGCCATCACGATAACGCACATCCGCAGCACCTTCTACATCAACGGTAATTAACTCCTCGCCTTCGTCGGTCCTAATATGAACCGATACCGTCCCCGATGATCCATGTTCAGCCTTGCGCCCAGCATGGTAAACCTGTGAGCGTACTATCGTTTCTTCAAGCTGATGTTGGCCATAGTCGCGCATAGCGACACCCTCTATCTCAACAATACGCATACCAACCTGTGTTGTGATACCGTCACGTCTGTCTGGGTACAATTCCCACAGCTCCTGCACACTCGCACACACCTTCGCGCCCAGTTCTCGAGCAAGTGGCAATTCTTGCTTAGTAGAATCGAGCAAATCAGGCTCTATAGTAACCGGTTCTGAGTCTGCTAGCTTATTAGGTTTTGATAATAATTCTGTCTGTGTCATATGTCTGCCTTTCGCGCCTAGTTACACTTGTTTTACTCTTCCAAATGCGCGATGTCAAGCGAAGTGCTACAATTATTTATAATGATAGTAGCAATTCAAGGTCAGGCCGGCTCATTTCACGAGCAAGCCGCACAGCAATGGTACGGTGCGTCCGTTGATATTCTCCCCTGCACCACATTCGGCGATGTTTTTAATGCTTACGCGAATGGCGAAGCCGACGCCATTATTACCGCAGTCGAAAACACCATATACGGCAGTATTAACCAGGTATACCAGTACATAGAGGACTGCGAGGCACCGATTGTCGGTGAAATCAAGCTCGCCATCGAACAAATGCTGATTGGCTTACCCGGCGCTAAACTCAGCGATATTACAGAGGTATACTCCCACCCTGTCGCGCTCGCTCAATGTAAAAAATGGCTCGCCAAACACCTGCCGCACGCCGAGCTTATCGAGTTTTTCGATACCGCTGGCGCTGTTGAGTACGTTAAAAATACCGACGAAAAACACATGGCAGCCATCGCCAGCGAACAAGCCGCAAAACTCTACAAAGCCGCAATCATTCAGCCGTCTATACAAGATAATCCAGATAACATCACCCGCTTTGTAGTACTCGAGCCGAACCTTGCCGAAACAGCCTCACGCTCATCGCTTGTTATCACAACAAGCCACAAGCCTGGCGCGCTAGTTGAAGTCCTGCAGGTATTCGCCGATGCAAACATCAACCTCGTAAAGCTCCAGTCCCAGCCAATCGTTGACCAACCATGGCACTACAAGTTCTTTATGGTCGTCGACTGCGCCGGCGAACAGCTCTACAAGCTAGTAGAACAAATCGAGCAAAACGACCATCAGGTTACCTTACTTGGTGAATACAAAGCTGCGTAGCGACTAAAAAGCAACTCCGCTCGCTCGCCTTCATTTAAGGCCCTAAAAGCGAAGTGCAACCAAAGAGCCTCCTAGGAGGCTCTTTGGTTGTAACGGGGTTTTGAATGAAGGTGGATGAAAAGGAGTTTTAATATCCTTTATACTTCAACGTCAGCCCCGCCGCCATCAATCTCATCCATACTATGAATCAACACATCGCGTGGTCGAGCACCATCAGCCGGGCCAATAATCCCCTGCTCTTCCATCTCTTCAATAATACGAGCCGCGCGTGCATACCCAATGCGTAGCTTGCGCTGCAACAAGCTCGTACTTGCCTTGCGCGTCTCAATGACCACACGACACGCATCGCGGAACATACTATCAGCACCCTCGTTATCAAAGTGCATCACCACGCCACCCTTGCCGTTCAGCTGAACAGGCTGTGAGATAATCTCGTCGTTATACTGTGGCGGTGACTGCAAGCGCAAATGATCAGTAATCTTCATCACCTCATCATCCATTACCCATGCGCCCTGGATACGCTTTGGCTTCGGCATGCTTGCTGTCTTCATCAGCATGTCACCCTGGCCAAGAAGCTTCTCGGCACCTA
>DATIJR010000008.1:0-4290 GCA_035478455.1 Patescibacteria group bacterium
AGTACACATTTCAGGAGTTACTGTTACAGAAGTCTTACAGCTACCAGGGGCAACAACTGTTTTGCCGTTGACGGTAACATTTACATTTACCGTTACAGTGTATGTACCAGGCTTTGTGTAAGTGTGACTTGTTGATGCGCCAGCAGTCTTAGTGCTACCGTCGCCGAAGTTGTAGCTGTAGTCTTTAATAGTTGCACCGTTACTTGCACTTGCAGTAGTGGTGAATGTAAAGGTAGTACGGCTTGCTTTTACGTTCTTAAGTGAATTACACGCATATACAGGTGGTTTTGGCTTAGGTACTGGGTGGCCCTTAATTGGGTTACCACAGTCGTACACGACAGCACCGGCAAATTCACCGTTACTGTTAAGGAATACGATAACCTTTGCACTTGCTGCACGGCTTGGTGCAATTTCAGTTGTACGAGTATAGAACGTCGTACCGTTGTAAGTGCGCTTAGTTGCACGGTTTGAACCGGCAATGTCGATGCGGTCAGCAGTCATAGCACCAGTAGCAACTTTTTCGCTACCAATGTATACGTCACCATTCTTTGTCACCGTACCATCTTTAGTGGTGTAGTGATTAACAATGTCGCTTGAAATACCGAAGTACGTGTAAATATTCTTCGTACCTGGGGTATCGTCATTGTTATATTTGTTGCGCATATCAGTTGCAGAAGTGAATCCACACTTCATAACTGAGCTAGACAAACACTGGCCAGCATCTGCGTGAGGTATGTAGAGCAAGCCTGCAATAGCAAGCACGGCAAACGCCGCTACACTACCAATTAATACTCGAATTTCTTCATACACGTTCCTCCCTGAACTTAGTGTATTTTGATATTTATCATTGTACTCCTTTTTTTAAGTTTTGTCAATGTTAGTATATAAATGTAGTCCTTATGCTTATCTCATCTGACAAACTCTTATTTTTTCTGCTACAATAGGCACATGAGATCGTTACACCTTGCGCGGCCGCGAGCGATTATGATGGTAGGGGTACCGGGGAGCGGCAAAAGCTTTTTTGCGAGTCAATTCTCGCAAACATTTAGCACGCCGTTTATTGATAGCGAGATAATTAACGCGATTACGAGTGACCGAGCAGCGTCAGGTCGCATTATCGCACTCCTTTTAACAGAGGTCTGTAAAACAAAACAAACCTTTATTCTCGAGGGTACTAGCGAAACAAAAGTACTTCGTGCCGAGTTTGCCGAGTTTGCCAAAAAGCACGGCTATGACCCGCTTTTTGTGTGGGTGCAAGCCGACCCAATCATATCTCGCCAGCGCTCAGCTAAAAAAGGCCGTAGTAAGGAATCGTACGAGTCGACACTACAGCGGTTCGAAGCGCCAACTGATGCAGAAAGGGCGCTCGTCATCAGCGGTCGCCACACATACGCAACGCAGTTACGCATGGTGCTTAACCACATTGGCAATGACAACCGCCCACCAGCTACTGTCGAGCGCCAGCCATCGCCGGTAGTGCCAATTCGCAAACGTGTATAGCCTATGTCGTCTTTTATTGACCCAGAATTTGGTGAAATTATCGTCCATAAGCGACGCGGCATGCGTAGTGTACACATTAAAATCGGGACTGATGGTCGTTATACTGCAACCGCGCCATTCTACACGCCACTAGTATTTGTTAAGAAAGTCGTCAACAATTCACGCGACGATTTACGCAACCTTGCGGCGCATACCTCAACAACAAAGCCATACGAAGACGGCCAAGCGATCGGTAAAAACCATACGCTTGCTATCATACCAACGCAAACTGTCAAAAGCTCAACAACTAAAATTTTACGCGGCAAACTACTCGTATACTTACCGCCAACAGATACAATCGGGAACACTACCGTACAACAGCAAATCCGCGACACTGTTGTCAAAATCCTGCGTCGCGAAGCCAAAGCCTACCTACCAGACCAACTTGCAGCACTCGCACGCAAACATGGTTTTAGATACGAACGAGTTCGCTTCAGCCACGCGAGCGGCCGGTGGGGAAGCTGTAGTAGTACGGGCACAATTAGCCTTAACATTGCCCTGATGAAACTCCCTGACGAATTAATCGATTACGTACTCGTACACGAGCTTTGCCACACTAGGCACATGAATCATTCCAAACATTTCTGGGCCGAAGTCGAGGCGATTAATCCACGCTATCGACTCCATAAACGTCAGATAGCCACCCATTCACCAGGCGTGTAAAAAGCAAGTGCTTTTCACCTAACAACATGGTACAATAGCAACAATGAAACAGGGGATGGGTGCGATACTACATATTAACGCGCATACTGAGCGCACGATACGCCTTGCCGGATTCGTGGTTCCCGTCATCCTGTCTCTCTATGGTTGGCTACTGCAAGTTGATATCCTCGAAACAAACCGAGTAATTAATCCAACATTATTCTACTGTATCTGTGCCGCCTGGATGACTCTGGGTCTATATAACTGGTTCAACGCCGTCAGCTCACGCGCCGACGCAGCAACACGATTGTTCCTTTACCACGCGCTTGCCGTCGGATACGTGCTGTTTGTATCCGGCCTCGCTATGCCGTTCACGGGCTGTGCAGTCGTCCTGTTTCTCGCGTCTTACACATACTTCGGGCGCGATGGGCTCAACCTGAGTATCCTCGTACTTTTCATGACCATGCTCAGCGACATGATGCTCCATATGGATGACACGCAGTACATGCTACAATCTGGACTCTTCTCACTTGGCGCGCTCGTTGTCGGATTTGTCTGCGGTACGGTTGTTGCATCACAAGAAATCGACCGCTTAGAGCTCGCACGTAATCAAGCAGAAAAGATTTTGCAGCGTGATCGCATCTTAACGATTGTAAACAACCTTGCCGATGCTGTGATTAGTACTGATAAAGACGGTATAATCCGCGTCTACAACGCAGCCTGCCTTAGCCTGCTCGACACCAACCGAGATATTAACGGCCTTCACATTGATAAAATCCTTCGCCTTACCGACGATGACAATAAGCTATTCAAAATGATTCCAAACTTCGCGCTCGCTCGCGGCGTTGTGACTCGTGAGGATTTGCGCGCTACGATTTCAGGCGAAACAATCCGCCTCAGCGTCATCTACTCACCAATTCGTAGCAACGACAGCTCAAGCAATCAAGAATCATACAATGATGGATTCGTTATTATCCTCCGTGATATCACCAAGCAAAAATCCCTTGAAGAAGAGCGCGATGAATTCATTTCCGTCGTAAGCCACGAGCTCCGCACTCCAATTACTATTGCCGAGGGCTCACTCTCTAACCTCGAATTCATGATGGATCGTACGGATGTCCCGCAGCCCGTCCTCCATGAAAACATCAAAATGTCACATGACCAAGTGCTATTCCTCGCACGCATGGTGAACGACCTCAGCACACTCAGCCGCGCCGAGCGTGGCGTTGGGGACGCAACCGAAGAAATCAGCATGGACGAGCTTGTTCAAGACCTCTATAAAGAATACGCGCCACAAGCCGAGGCAAAAGGCCTTCGCTTCAACCTCGACGTTGAACCGCAACTTGGTGAGGTAAGCGCGAGCCGACTATACCTTAAAGAGTTACTCCAGAACTTCATTACCAATGCCATTAAGTACACCAAAGAGGGTGAGGTCACACTTATCGCTAAAAAGCTCACAGGCAGCAAATTAGAGTTAGCAGTGAAAGATACCGGCATTGGCATTTCGAAATCAGACCAAGGACACATTTTCGAAAAGTTCTGGCGCAGCGAAGACTACCGAACACGCGAGACGGGCGGCACTGGCCTTGGCCTGTATGTTGTACGCAAACTCGCTAAAAAACTCGGCGTAGAAATCGAAATGACATCACGGCTCAATCACGGCTCAACATTCAAGTTCATCATCAACACCGCCAAGAAATAGGCTAGGGCTTGACGGTTTAAACAATACTCACTATACTTGACTTGACAGTCTGGTGAGTAAACCAGGCTTTTAATTTTGGGAGACACACGGAGTGGCAAAAGCACCAACCAAGAAAGACTCTGACGCAAGCACCAAGGTGACTCGCATCAAGGCAAGTGAAAGTAGCGCGAAAAAGCCTACTACTACAAAAGCTAAACCAGCTATCGACAGTAAGAAAAAAGTAGCTGCCGCTAAGGTTGAAAAGCGCGAGCAACAGGGTAATCGCAATCCGTTTCGTTCGATTGGAAACTACTTTAAGGGTTCTTGGTACGAGCTTACGCAAGTTCGTTGGCCTGACCGCAAAAGCACCTGGGGTATGACCGGCGCGCTTGTTGCGTTCACACTCTTTTTCGTTATCGTTGTCCTCC
>DATIJR010000009.1:0-1877 GCA_035478455.1 Patescibacteria group bacterium
CAACAACGCCGCAACGACGCTTCCTCGTTTACTTGACATGAACATCGAGCCTTTTCTTATCGCGAGCACCGTAAAGGCAGTCGTCGGTCAGCGTCTTGTTCGCCGCCTCTGTATGAACTGTCGTCAGAACTATGTACCAACCGCAGAAGAAGTAACAGCTATATCCCACCTCTTCAAGCTTGATGATACAAAAGTGTTTAGTCAGATCCACATACTTGAGCAACAAGCTGTCGACCAGCACGTTGGCGGCGACACTCCGCTAGGTACAGATGGAAAAACAATTACGACACTGTGGCACGCTTCACCAGAGGGATGCGACGAATGTAGCCATACCGGATACAAAGGTCGTGTTGGTATCTACGAGGTACTTGGCAACACCATTCCTATTCAAAAACTGATCGTCAGCAACGCCACGAGTAACCAGATTCAAGATCAGGCGATCCTTGAAGGCATGATTACAATGCAAACTGATGGTCTTATAAAAGCAATCCGTGGCAACACCACCGTGGAAGAAGTGCTTCGCGTGACAAAGGAATAGTATGCCACAATTTTTATATATCGCTACGAACTCACAAAACAAATCCGTCAGCGGCACTATTGAGGCGGCAGATAAGTCATCGGTAATTAGTACCCTCACCCGCCAAAACCTACATCCGATTAGTGTTAAAGAAAGTGGCGCTGCAAAGGGTGGCTTCAGCCTTGATTCACTATTTGGTGCGAATAAAGTTAAGTCAGACGACCTCGTCATGTTCACTCGCCAGCTGAGTGCCATGGTTGGCGCCGGCGTTCCACTACTTCGAGCGATATCATCGCTTGCCGAACACACGGAAAGTCCTGCGCTTAAAAAAGTGCTTACTGAGGTAATTAAAGAAGTTGAAGATGGAGCAGCGCTTGGTGATGCGCTTACAAAGCATCCGACCGTGTTTAGTGATGTTTACGTGAATATGGTGCGTGCTGGTGAAGCTGCAGGTATCTTAGATGAAATCCTAAAACGCCTCGCCATACAGCAAGAAAAGAATGCTACCATTCGCAAAAAAGTGAAGAGTGCTATGTCTTACCCAACTGTCCTTATCTTCATCACTATTGGTGCCTTCTTTGGCCTCATGCTCTTTGTCATCCCCCAGATCGGAAAAATCGTTAAAGATCTTGGAGGGCCTGACGCCCAGCTTCCTGCGCTCACCCAGGCAATGCTTGGAATTAGCGGTTTCATTACGAGTTTTTGGTATCTTATCTTCCCTGCGTTCGGACTAGGGGTGTTCTTTATCATTCGATTCATCAAAACGCCAAAGGGCCGACTCGTGTTTCACCGTATTATCCTAAAAATACCTGGCATCAAAACAATCATCATGAAGGTTGCTATCGCGCGCTTCGCGCGCACTTTCTCCGCACTCATGGGTGCCGGTGTCGCCGTCTTGGAGTCGCTTCGCGTTACGGCACACGCCGTCGGTAATGGTGTGTACGAGCAGGCATTACTCGATGCAGGCGAGCTTGTTAAAAATGGCGACCAGCTATCGGCCGTTATTGAGAAAAACCCTTTATTTCCCGCCATTGTCTCACAGATGCTTTCCGTCGGGGAAGAGACAGGTCAAACCGACCAGGTGCTCGTCAAGGTGGCTGATTTTTATGAAGAAGAAGTCGACGTAGCTATTGATGGTATTAGCGCCATTATCGAGCCAATTATGATCGTTGTCATGGGTTCAATGGTAGGGTTAATTGCCGCCAGTGTTATGATGCCAATCGCAGGTCTTGCTAACCAAATCAAGCAATAAAGGTACTCGAAGAAGTAAAACGCTCATGGTATACTGGTAACAAAGTAAGTGGGCATCAATGGCAAAATTATTCTATCACGACAAGCCAATCATCGGACTTGATATCAG
>DATIJR010000010.1:0-4698 GCA_035478455.1 Patescibacteria group bacterium
TTGGCTGCCAAAGACTTCTTTGGCGAGCACTTTGGCAAGCTCGGTTTTACCGACGCCGGTTGGTCCCATAAATACGAAACTGCCAATTGGGCGTTTGCTACTTGCGACACCACTGCGGCTACGGCGAATTGCACGTGACACCTTGGCGATTGCTTCTTTCTGGCCGATGAGTTGCTTAGATAAGTGCTTTTCAAGATGGCGAAGCATTTTTGCCTCACTCGCCTGCACCTTTTCGACTGGAATATTAGTCATAACAGCGATTGCGTGAGCAATATCGTCATCAGTTAGTGTGACTGTGTTTTTGCCTTCTTGCGCAGCTTTTTCAGCCTCAATCTTCTCTGCAATCTGGCTGATGCGTTGCTTGTAGAGAGCGGCACGCTCGTAGTCTTCATGGACGACCGCCTCTTCCATTTTCTCATTCAAGCTCTTTAGCTCTTTCGTGAGCTCACGCTGCCTACTCGGCCGGTGGCCTTGCTTTACACGAACGCGCGCTGCAGCTTCATCAATCACATCAATTGCTTTGTCTGGCATGAATCGGTCGCTCACATAGCGGTCACTCATGTAAACTGATGACTCGATCACCTCGTCTGTAATCGCGACACTGTGGTGTTTTTCGTAGTACGTTTTGAGGCCGCGCAAAATCGCAATTGTCTCTTTAAGCGTTGGCTCCTTCACGACAACTGGCTGGAAACGTCGTTCGAGTGCGGCATCTTTTTCGATATGTTTGCGGTATTCATCAAGCGTGGTTGCGCCAATCAAATGTAGTTCACCACGAGCGAGGGCCGGCTTTAGGATGTTCGCAGCGTCCATACTGCCCTCAGCGGAGCCTGCACCTACAAGTTGATGAAGCTCGTCAATAAAAGCGATGACGTTACCTTGCTTGGTGATCTCGTTTACCACCTTCTTAAGGCGGTCTTCGAACTCGCCCTGGTATTTTGTACCAGCAATCATTGCGGCAATATCAAGCATTACAACGCGCTTATCAAGCAGATGATCTGGGACGTCTTCGCGCACAATACGCTGCGCTAGCCCCTCGACAATAGCCGTCTTACCGACACCCGGCTCGCCAATAAGTACTGGGTTGTTCTTTGTGCGTCGGCTTAATACGGTAATAAGACGTTCGCATTCCTTATCACGACCAATCATAGGGTCAAGATCACCGGCAGCGGCTTTTGCCGTAAGGTCAACACCATAGGTGCTTAACGCACCACCTCGTACAGATTGCGTTTTTGGCTCGGTCATTACATCGCCGTGCTCACCGCGATTGCGATCGAAGTAGCCTTCGAGCTCTTCGACAAGCTCCTCGACGTTTACACCAATTTCATTACGAAGGAGTGTCGTTGCACGGGCGTTGCTTTGGCGAAGTACGCTGTAAAGAATATGCTCGGTACCAAGATAGTCTTGATTGAATTCTTTCGCCGTTTCCCATGCCATGCGTAGGGTTAATAACGCAGTTTCACTGAGTCCAACAGCACCCGTGCTGACGACAACTTTTGCTGGTTTGATATCGAGCGCAAGCTCTGCCTGCTGCAAGGTAACGCCAGCATCAGCAAGCACCTTAGCCCCTGTGCTTGAGCCCTGGGCAAGCACACCAAGCAAAAGGTGCTCGGTGCCAATATAGGCGCTGCCATTGCCGCGCGCTATTGCATCAGCATACTGTACGCTCATTCGTGCGTTGTCGGTTAGGTGTGAAATAAAATCTGCAAAATCTTCTGGCATAGGTGCCCTCCATGTCGGGCATGTCAGCCCTTATGTACCTAGTATACTGCACGTAATTAGCACTCGTCAACCCAGAGTGCTAACTTTATTTTGCTACAAACAAAATACTCCACAGATTGCTCATGTGGAGTATTTCGTAAGACTTCGCAAAGACTATTTGTCTTCTTCGTTCTGGCCTTCGATAGCGCTAAAGAGGTCATCTTCGATGTTCTTCTTTGGCTTCTTTTCGGTTTGCTTAGCAGTAGCAGTCTCGATGTCGAGCTCGTAGCCAGTAAGGCGACTTGCAAGACGAACGTTCTGACCACCACGACCGATTGCGATGCTCTGTTGGTCTTCAGTAACGAATACCTTCGCACGCTGTTCGTCTTTGTCGATTTCAACCTTCACAACTTCAGCAGGGCTGAGAGCGTTACGAATGTAGGTGTCGAGGTTCTCATCAAAGGTAATGATGTCAATCTTTTCTTGATCGCCGATTTCGTTCATGACTGCGTTCACACGTGTACCATGACCACCAACGAACGTACCAACTGGGTCAACGCCAGGTACGGTACTCGTTACAGCAAGCTTAGTACGGCGACCGGCTTCGCGAGCAATACCCCTGATTTCAACGGCGCCAGTTTCCATTTCAGGAACTTCTTGGCGGAAGAGGAACTCAATGAACTGCTCGTTACCACGGCTCAAGATAAGCTGTGGGCCGCGGTTGTCGCGCTCGATATCTTTGATGAATACCTTAATGCGCTGGCCTGGGCTGTAGAATTCACCCTGGATTTGCTCGCTACCAGGTAGGATGCCTGTAGCTTTGCCGAGTTCAACACGTACAACACGTGGTTCGACGCGCTGTACTATACCAGTAACCACAGTACCGATTTTGTCTTCAAATTCAGCAAGCACAACTTCACGCTCAGCTTCACGAAGGCGCTGTAATACCACCTGCTTTGCCGTTTGCGCCGCAACACGACCGAAGCTTACTACCTCGAACTCGTCTTCGAGGATGTCTTCGAGTTTCGCGTCCGATTTGATCTTCTGTGCCTCTTCGAGGCTGATTTCGGTAAGATCATTGACGACCTCCTCAACAACTTCGTGCTGTACGAACACCTTAGCGGTACCGTCAACCATGTTTAGCTCTGCGCGAACATTTTGGTCGCGTTCACCATTATCGCGGCGCCATGCGGCAGCAATTGCCTGCTCGATAACGTCCATAACGGTCTCTTCTGGGAGGTTCTTTTCGTCAGCAATTGTGCGTACCGCAAGGGTTAGCTGCTTGATGTTCAAGTCTTCCATAGTTATTCCTTTCTATTACCTTATACAAAAAATGCCGACCTGCCGGCCGGATTACTACTCTTTCATGATACCAAACAATGGCAAATTTGTCAATGTGGATATCGCCGGGGAGTACAATCGGGTGCGCGGGAAGTGTTCTCAATCTAGTTATCAATCAGTTCACGAATTGTCGCTACTTTTATTGCCTCGGGAGGCCTCCCGCCTTCTAATAGGTTGACCGCCTCGGTGACATATTCGTTTATTTCAACAAGGCTCGCGCTTGTTACGTCGCCTAGGATTAGCTTCGTAAGCGCGCCTCGCAGAGCGTGTAAAGCTTCAAGGTTTCCTGCTTCAACAAGCGCATCGGCTACGGCAAGCAGATTCGCGTCTAACGGCAAACTGGCACGGTTAATATCATTCATTGCTTAATCCCCTTTGATCGACTAGCTATATAAGACTACCCTCGGATACACCTTGGGTGCGAGATGTATGTAGCCAATATTTCATAGGAATGAATATTAACGTAACACGACAAAGCACGAATGACTTACACATTCGTTCTCACTTAAATAGAGTATGAATGACTGTCTGCGCAACAACAAGAATAAGCTTGTGCTATTTAACCTTTAGTTAATAAAACAACTAATTTATTGCTGCCTGATCAGGGCACGAGGAAAGTACTTGCTGTATTGCTTCTTTTTCGGCAGCCGTTACCCACAGCGTGTATTTTGCTTTTACGGCGATTTGCCGGGCTACGTATTGGCAACGGAAGGACTTGTTTGCCGGGAGCCAGGTCGCGGCATCACCATCAGATTTTTGCTGGTTTGCCGGGCCGTCGACCGCAAGAAGTTCGAGTGGGTCGTTGGCGAGTTGCTGTCGCTGATCAGCCGTTAGCTGCTGCGCACCCGTCTGCCATGCGTCACTGAGCGCTACCACGTGATCTATTTGCACAGCGCTGCTTGTATCGATACCGCGAGTAAACGCAATATCCTTGCCGGTGTAGGGGTCGTGGAGCATCCCACTCATCACCTTACAGCCATCACTCACTACAGTATTCACCATATCCCGCTGCAGGATTCGCTCGCGGGTATCACAGCCGCCACTTGTAGCCCAGCCATTGCCGAACTGCGTACGCGCATAGCCCGTTTTGGGCGCACGACCTTTTGTAGCCAAACTGTCGAGCACCGAAAGTGCGCTTTTACTATTCGTTGGTGTCGTAGATTTTACTTCAGGAGTGGGTTTCGGCGTGGGCATCTGTAACTGCTGTGCGACCATCCAAAAAACCGCCACCAATACCGTTACAATCATTGTTACCACCCGCCGTCGTCGCATACCTTTAGTATATACTGGATAGTATGCAACCTGTTACCCGTCTTTATACTCAGTTTATTCCTCATCACTACGACATCCACTGGGATCTCACAAAAGCAAAAGAAGATCGTATGATATCTGGAACCGTCACGATTAGTGGCGAGCAAAAAGGCACCGATGCTATTCGATTGCATGCGCACGAGCTTACCGTGAAAAGTGTATCTGTAAATAATGTGCCTGTGAGCGATTTCACGCTTGATGCCGAGGCAGATGAGCTTATCATTCCTCACCATGCCCCGGGCCAAGTTACTCTTGCCGTTAATTTTAGCGTTACGCTAACTGATGCAATGCACGGGCTCTACCCTTGCTACTTCGTACACGATGGTGTTCGCCAGGAGCTCTATGCAA
>DATIJR010000011.1:0-5401 GCA_035478455.1 Patescibacteria group bacterium
GCCGAAAACGACCAACATAACACTGACTACGACAAACAGCCACCACAAACTGCCTGCGTATCCTTTAATTTCTCGTGCCATAACGTATCCTCCTTTGAATGTTGTTATAACACTTTCATTATAGACCTACACAGGCAGAAATGGTTATACTTTTTACATCATTTTTAGTAAGTTATTAGCTATTTTTTGCCAATAAGCTTGCCATCAGAGAGTGTAAAGGTGCGATCGGTTTTGCCTGCAATGTCGAGATCGTGGGTGACAACAACGACAGTGGTGTTTTCGCTACGGCTGAGTTTATGGAGAAGATCGAAAATCATCTTGCCGTTTTCGCTATCGAGGTTGCCGGTTGGCTCGTCTGCCAGGATTAGCCTCGGCTGATTAGCGAGCGCACGAGCGATACTGACACGCTGCTGCTCGCCACCAGATAGCTTACCTGGCTTACGCTGTTCGCGGCCATCAACGATGCCAACTTCTTCAAGGAGTTGTACAGCACGATCTCGGCGCTCTTTCGGTGGGACATGGGCAAATTCCATTGGGAGCATTACATTTTCAACCGCAGTAAGATTTGGGATGAGATTGTAGCTCTGGAATACAAACCCGATTGATGTATTGCGATAGCTGATGAGCTTGTGGTCGCTGAGCTTAGCAATATCAGTATCGCCGATTTCGATTGAGCCGCTAGTCGGTGTATCGAGGGCGCCGAGTACTCCCAGGAGAGTACTCTTGCCGGCGCCGGACTTACCAACAATACTGACGAATTCGCCATCATTCACGGTAAACGATAGTTTGTTAAGGGCTGTGACGGTATCGTCGCCTTGTTTGAACTGCTTTGTTACGTCTTTTACTACTAACATTATTCGTTCCTCATCGCATCTGCTGGCTTAATTTTGCTAATCATCAATGATGGAGCCGCGCTACCGAGGATAGCGATAACAAGGGCGAGTACTGCACCTTCGGCAAGCGTTGCGCCACCGACTGACGCCTGAATGTTCTCAATTGCCTTGCGGCTTGCTTGGCCAAACTGACCAGGACTTGCGAAGTTCATTGCCCGGCGGCCACCACCCATTTGCGTGTTCGTGGTACCCGCTGTGCTACTTGTTGCGTCATTTGAGATAAGTGCGTTTGTTAGTGGGGTCGCTGCCGCCACACCTATACCTGTACCCACAACGAGGGCAATTGCTGTGAGTGTGATAGCTTCAATGACAAATTGCCACATAATCACGATATTTGAAGCACCGATAGCTTTCATGACACCGATTTCGCGGCGACGTTCGCGCACTACCATAATCATTGTAAGAAGGATGATTATTGCGCCTGCGATTACTGCACCAATGAGGCTGAAGAGGGCAATGCCCGCAACACTTTCGAGTGGTTTCGTGGTTGCTGCAGCAATATCAGCACTGTTAGTTACATCGGCAGCTGAACCAAGTTGGTTCTTGATGGCGTTGGTTACACTTGTTAAGTTATCGCTTGAGTCGATCGTAACGGTTGCGCTAGTGACATCACCAGGTTGATCGGAAAGCTTTTGGAGTGTTGAAAGGGGAATATAGACTCCGTCATTGTTGAAGGTATTGCCGGCATCGTAAATACCAACAACGGTGAAGGTTGTGTCGTAGGCGGTGAATGTCGAGCCTATGCTGAGGCTGTTTTTGCTGGCAATTTGGGTACCAACAACGGCAATGTTCGCATCTTTGCTAGTGTCAAACATTTCGCCACTTTTCCAAGTGAGGCTGGTTGAGCCTTCGGTCTTAATTGCAGACTCGTCGTTCGTACCTGTGATCGTTACTGGCATTGTGAATGTGTGCGTCGTACCGCTGCTTGCGCCATCATCTTCAGCACTACGGAAGACCATGGTTGGGCCTGTGCCTACGCCGCTGTTATCGGCGTTGCGCTTACCGAGGCTGCCTGGGTCAATCCCGGATTGCAGGGAGGTGTCAGATGATGTTAGGTGGCTATTGAGTGTTTCAACCACCTTTGTGACATGGCTTATTTTTGCTACTTTCGCGAGCTGATCGCTAGTGAGTGGGTCGCCGCCACCGTCAAAGCCACGTACACCGGCAGGTGAAACGGTAATTGTGTTGCCGGTGTTAGCTTTTACGGATGCGATTTTGTCCTGCACGGCTTGGCGCGCAGCGAGCATCGCGATAACGAGTCCAATGCTTAGCGCTAAGATGATGATGATAGACCCACTTCGTACAGTGTTGCGAAAGGCATTTCTTATTCCGCGGGAGATGATATTCATGTACTGCTCCTCTTAATGTTACCAATATGCCTTCACGATACGGCCCCTGACTTAGCCCTTGCTTAAGCGGTTGCTAGCTTGCCAAAATGCCTCACAGGGTGTATAATACAAAGCGACTTATAGAAGGAAGGGTAGGCTCCTCGCACTCGTACGCCAAGGTTTCGCCACCGCTTCCTCTTCTGACATTCTTATTATTGACATTATTTTTATTAGCCAAAAGGAGAAATAATATATGGGACAACGACGTCTCACAAAACCAAACGCTGACGATGCAGCAAAACGGCCTAATCAGCCAAAACCAAAGTCAAACAACTCAGTCTTAAACGCGACAACCACTCGTAAGGGTGAGGTATTCCGTGCACAGCGCCGTATTTCTGAAGGTGTAAACATGCAGGCGAGCCAGCACATTATTAACGTACCAGTGAACAAATCACGTTTTAACGGTTACGACGGCAAACAGTTTAGCCTTAGTATGCAGCCTAAAAAGCCACGCTCAGCGCGCCCAACACTGAAGATTATTCCTATCGGTGGTGTTGGTGAGATGGGTATTGGCAAAAACATGACAGCTATCGAGTACGATAATGACATCATGATTATCGACATGGGCTTCTTATTCCCAGGTAGTGACTACCCAGGTATCAATTACATTACGCCAGATACAACATGGCTTGAAGAGAACAAGCACCGTATTCGCGGTCATGTGTTCACACACGGTCACCTTGACCATATTGGGGCATTCCGTCATATCGCACCAAAGATTCCAGCACCAGTATATGCAAGTAAATTTACACTTGGCATGTTGCAGCGCACGATGGAAGAAACTGATGGTAGCTTTACACCTGATTATCGTGAGCTTAACCCAGAGGCACATGATATTGTACAAATTTGTGACTCATTTAGTATCGAGCTCGTACGTGTGAACCACTCGATCCCTGACGCAACTGCAGTTGTGGTGCGCACACCAGTTGGTAATATCTTGGCATCAGGTGACTGGCGCATCGAAGAGAATCCAGTTGATGGCAAGAAGTTTGACTTCCCACGTCTCTCTGAGATTCAGCAAAAAGAAGGTTTCCTCGTGTTCCTTAACGAATCGACAAACTGTGAATCAGATGGCACCCACACTCACGGTGAATTCGATATTCAGCACAGTATGGGCGAAGTAATGGATAAATATCCAAACAGTCGTGTGATTATCTCAAGTTTCTCGAGTCAGTTGCACCGTATGCAGCTTATTCTTGACGAAGCACAAAAGCATGGGCGTAAAGTCGCCTTTGCCGGGTTTAGCATGATTCAGAACCTTGAAGTGGCACTGCGCACGGGCGCAATTAAGGTGCCAAAAGACACTGTTATGAAGATGGAAGATATTATTAAGCTTCCTGATAACAAAATTACCATTGTTTGTACGGGTAGTCAGGGTGAGTTCTCTGCTGTACTAAATCGTATGGCAACGGGTGCGCACAAATTTATCAAGATTAAAAGCAGCGATGTTGTTGTCTTTAGCTCGAACCCAATTCCAGGTAACGAAAAGTACGTTGTTCGTACTGTTGATGGATTGATGCGTGAAGGTGGTGAGATCATCCAGAACGGTAAAACACACTTGACTGGTATTGGCCCACTTCACCTCTCTGGCCATGGTTATTACGAGGACCATATTCGTGTGATTGGCGCCGTAAATCCGACGTACTACATCCCGTATCACGGTGAATTCCACATGCTCGTGCACAACGCAGAGCTTGCTGAAAAAGAATGTGGTATTCCTCGCGATAATATCTTTGTATGTGACGCAGGTGACATTTTGGAATTTGACCATGAAGGCGCCCGTAAAATCGGTCGTGTTCACGTTGGCGGTGTAATGTATGACGATGCTGGCGAAATTGTTAGCGAAGTAGTGCTCAAAGATCGTATTCACATGTCTCAAGAAGGTATGTTCGTCGTTGTACTTACTGTACAGCGCGGTAGTGGCCGATTGCTCACAAGCCCAGACATCATTAGCCGTGGGTTTATTTACCTTCGTGATAGCGAAGAGCTTATGGGTATGATTCGTGCATATATTAAGCAAAAGGCTGCACGTGCATTTGCTGGTAAGTACGACATTGAAGTTATCAAGAAGGAAATTAAAGACGAGGTCACGCACATTTTGTATGATCAGACTCGTCGTACACCAATTGTGATTCCGGTAATTAACGAGATTGGTATGAACAATAACCGCCAGCAGGGCGGTAGGGGTAATGCGAACCCGGCAAACGAAGGCGAACAAGCTCAGCCTCAGCGCCAGGGTATGGCAGCGGCGCAGCGCCGTAAATTCCCACCACGCCAGGTGCCTGATTCAGAGGTGCAAGTGCCTCGTGAACCACGCGAATCTGCAACGATCTAAGCATAGCCGGTATTGATTTTTGTTGTAATTTATGCTACTATAAGAGCATACAGATATACAACAGATGTCGATTGGCATACAATAGATAAAAGTTATGGCAAAAAAGCGAAAAACCACTAGGGGACGAAAGACTAAGAAAATAGATTCACCGCAGCATGAGTTGCCGAGTGGTTTTTGGCGCCAAGTTTCTGCGATTCTCTTGATTGCACTTTCACTTTTGCTTGTTGTATCGTGGTTCGGCGGCGGCGGACAGCTGCTTAACTGGATGCGAGACTTTTTCTTGAGTGTTCTTGGCTCGGCGACCTACATTGTGCCAATCATTGCGATTTATGTTGCAGTTCAAACTTTGAAGGCTGAAGATAATCGTTTGCCACTGATGACAAAGTTTTCAGCAATACTTATTGTGGTTTGGATGAGTGGTCTTACTGGATTATTCCGCACAGCAAACGAGCCATCAACTGGCGGTGCTATCGGGGATGGTCTCAACAATGCAATGCTTGCACTTGTGAACATGCCAATTGCCGTGTTTGTCTACCTGCTGTTTATCGTCATTACGGGTATTTTCTTCCTCCGCGTTTCATTCCGTGATGTCGGGCACTTCTTGGCGCGCCTTATTGGACGTGCTGAGAGTGGCGAAGATGCTGCGAATGTTAGCGTTATGCGTAAGGCTGCCTCAGCTGATGCGAAGGAGAGTGGTCCACTCTCTGCGGACTTTAAGTTGAACGCCGGTGTGCCAATGATGGACTCTGAGGATCAAAAATCAGCTAAACTTACGAGCCTTAAGA
>DATIJR010000012.1:0-3993 GCA_035478455.1 Patescibacteria group bacterium
TATTTGATTAATACTCTCCTCGAGATGGTCGGCCGTGCTGCCTTTCTCGCGCTTAAGGTCGGCAAGATCGATATTGAGAACAGTGAGATGGTTGGACAAATCATGAAGAAGGAGTGTGCTGAGCTGGCCAATCTCAGCAAACCGATAAAGCTGCTCGGCTTGTTCAAGCTGCAGGTGCTCAATTTCAATCGTGTGGCTACGAACACGTTGCTCTAGACTGCTCTTTTCTTTCGTGAGCTCTTCATTAATATGGAGCTCTTCGGTATGGAGTTCTTGGGTGCGTCGATCAAAAAGCCCAGTGATGAGCGCTAAGATTGAGAGCGGCGCAGCAAACCCGATAATATCCCCAAAATTTGTACGGCTTGCGTGGCTCAGCCATGGCGTATTGCCGGTCGTAATAGCGGTCTGTATGACAATCATTGCGAGAATTGCCGCACCCGTCGTAACGAAGACGCCGCGCGAACCAAGAAAGACTCCAGCAAGAACAATGGTAACAGCAAGCATCAGCTGAGCGAAGGTGGTGTCAATACCCCAGCCGAACATAACAATGGTCGCGATAAGGTAATAAAACAGCACGAGCGCCCCCGAGGCGAGCAGGTGGCGCTGTCTTGCCCACGCGCCGTAAGTCATCGCAAGATAAAGGAGTGCGCCTCCACATATAAAAATACGGCCCAATACATAGGTATTGCCGTACACCCCGTAGCTAATGAAGAGGGGAACTACTAGAATTGCAACAAGGATGAATGACCCAATGAGCACAGTCTCGAAAATAGCCTTGTACTCGCTTGAAGAGTAACGTTGTACTGAACCATCCGAATGAGTCCGCATGAATGACGCTGATAGGGGGGTAAGATTTGGACGTTTCATGGTTCCTTGGAGCACAAGGCTATTACGTTGCTATTGTATATTCTTAGTCAAGCCAGAATGCGCCAACACTAAACTCAGTGTTGAGCTGGTCTGCGACGCTTGATTCGTCACGCTGTGTCGTATCAGTGATAACGTTGAACAGAACTGCTTCCATGGTACCCTCCTTTTTACATAACGTCTACCGCATCATCAATCATGTATCCCACCCCGTAAGCTGTTTTAATGAGTGCGGTGTCGTACGGCCGATCGACTTTGTCGCGTAAATGCTTAATGTGCACGTCGATAGTTTTTTGCCAAGTCGCTTCATTGGAATCCCATACGTGATTCAGAATCATCGAGCGCGTCACGGCATGTCCGCGATTGGTAATAAGATATTCTAAGATATCAAATTCCTTTCGGCGTAGAGGAATGGACACGCCGGAACGCTGTACTTCTCGCCGGTTGATATCAATCGTCAAATCTTGAATTTTTAAGATATGTTGATCGTACTCAACGTGATGGCGACGAATGAGAGAATGAATACGAGCAATGAGCTCGGCGGGATTGAATGGTTTAACGAGAAAATCATCAGCACCAGCATTAAGGAGTGTTACGCGGCTGTCAGCATCCTGCACTCCGGATACAATAATAATTGGCGTATTGTTGCCGTCCTGGCGTAATTGCTCGCAGATTTCCTTGCCGTCCATATCTGGTAGGTTGAGGTCAAGAATAATCGCCTTATAGCGAATCTTCTCAGCCTGAGCAAGGCCGGCCGCGCCGGTCGTGACTGCATCAACAACAAAAGAACTGCGCAAATGATGCTTCACACGCTCTATAAGTCGTGCATTATCTTCAATCAGAAGTATTTTCATAATCTATTACTCTTGCCACTCATATTGCCCTAATAGTAGCATTAGTGCAATAACAAATAGGTTAAATAAAAGTTAACTAATGTGTAGTCACTTAATCTGCTACTTTAGGTTGCCTGCTAAATATGTGTATCTTAGTAATAAGTAACTAAGATGGATGGGGCAATATGGCGATGATAACCGAGCGCTCACGAGCGCTAAGGATACACGGAGTGTTGATGGCAATTGGAGTGCTCTGTAATATAGCCGCCTTCGGGTTGCTATGGGTTGATGCTGCCCGTGCGCCATATGTCGATAAAGGGTTTTCGTATAGTGCAGATGTGGTAACGGCAGATACTGACTACGATGCTCAAAATGGCCATTTCTTCGATACGACGTATAGCCTTGCAAATTTTCACCTCGGAACATCGTCAAATACAAAAACGCTAGAACGAAGCTATGGCGCGAACGACAGTCAGTCGGCGATGTCTTCGCGCACGATTAACCCGGTAACGGGTCAGTATAGTGATGGCCGTGCGGTTGCGGTTGAGTATATCTTTGCTCCGCGTAATACGTCAACAAAAGATCAGTTTTACTTTGAGCCGCTCGACGGCGGTAGTCCAGTGCTCGTTAAATATGATGGCCAAGAGGTAATTCAAGGTTTGACGACATATAGATTTAAATCTGAGCAACATGAGCAGGTGGAAACGGGCATACAGCTCGAGCCAAATCAAATGGTTGAGTCTGCGGCAACGTATGAGATTTGGGTGGAGCCAACGAGCGGTTGGCTTGTAAAATATAAACATACGACTGCTAATAACGTCGTATCGAGCAGCAATAGAACTACGATAATTCGCCCTGTTAGTCAATCGTCGAGCATGCTTGCGCCGCAAAGCATCGACCAGCATGTGGCATATGCAAAAAGCCTGCGTGCAAAGCGCTTGTTTATCGTGCAGGTAGGCCCGAGCTTATTTATTGCACTCGTCATCCTATTGCTAGCCGCGGGTGCTGTAGCGCGAATGCGTAAAGCAAAGACAGTGCCAATTGCAGTCGGCGTGGCTGTTGTCTTGACGGTTTCGATTGCGGTGCTGCTCGGTTGGTTAACTGGGATTATACCGCTTACGACGTTCCTCGTAAGCTCAGCTGCGATGAACCCACTTACGGCAGTATGCTTTGTATTGCTAGTTGGGGCAGTGTTCGCCGAATGGCGTCGCCGCCCAAGGTTTATGGCACTCTTCGGTGGTGTCGCAGGCCTACTTGCGTTTACTCAGCTACTCGCGAGCCTTGGCATAACGAACTTCCGGCTGGACACTATATTGTTCAGTTCTGTTGTTGAAGAAGTTAACCAGACAACCCCAAGTCTCATGTCGCCATACGTAGCGCTCGCGCTGCTAGTCATAAGTAGCGTATTTGTAGCTCGGGGAATAGCGCGTCGATCATCACTTGGCTTCCTGCGCTTCGTCGTTGCGCTCACGGTAATGCTTGGCGTACTTGGCGTTATTTTAAATGTAGCGCAGGTCAACTCCATAGTGGCGATTCCGTTCACTCGTTCACTTTCGCTGCTTGAGTCTATACTGCTTGTCGCGCTTGCACTCACGACATTACAGGTTTTTTATCGCAGACTTCATTTGCCGCAAGACTTACGGCATAGTTTTATGTCACTTCGATGGGCTGCAATCTCATCATTACCGATTGTGGTTATTGGTATCTTCGCACAAACACAACAGGCGACGGTTAATCATGACTTGAGTGTGGCATTTGATCGTCAAGTAACAAGTGTCAACGCCGCACTCAGCAGTCGTTTTGAGCTTTACGCACGGGCACTATATGGCGCACGCGGCCTACTTGTTGCCTCTCAGGAGGTGACGCCTGATGAATGGAGCGGGTACAACAAGGCGTATCGTGCTTCTGACCCTCTACCTGGTCTTGATGCCGTAGGCTACGCCCGTATCGAAGACGGTAAAACGACAGCGCAATATGTTGAGTCTGCTCTTGTTGCGCCGAATGCGGAGGTGCTGCAAAATCCAACACTCCAGGGTGTGATTCGGCAGGCTGTAAAAACAGGCGCAGTGCGGCTATCGAGTAACGTCTCAAATCCTGCATCGGGTGAAGTGGAAGTGTATATGATCGCGCCAGTGTATAAAAAAGACTCTGCGATTTCTACGGTAGATGAGCGCCAGCGCAATATTGACGGATTTGTCTACGGTGTATTATCGCCAAAAGAGGCAGTAAGCTCAGCCACAGAGGGGCTTGCAACGAATATTAATTTCGAACTCTATAGTGGCGATGAGGCCGATGA
>DATIJR010000013.1:0-1949 GCA_035478455.1 Patescibacteria group bacterium
GCAATCGCTGTTATGACTAATATTCCAGTCGAAAAGGTGCAGGCGAGTGAGGCAAAAATGCTTCGCCATCTTGAAAAACACCTATCTAAGCAACTTATCGGCCAGAAAGAAGCAATCGCCAAGGTGGCGCGTGCAATTCGCCGTAGCCGTAGTGGTGTCGCAAGTAGCAAACGCCCAATTGGCAGTTTCGTATTTATGGGGCCAACCGGCGTCGGTAAAACCGAGCTTGCCAAAGTGCTCGCCAAAGAAGTCTTTGGCAGCCAAGATGCACTTGTGAAGATAGACATGAGCGAGTTTTCTGAAAAGCACAATACCTCACGACTCGTCGGAGCACCTGCAGGCTATGTCGGCTATGAAGATGGCGGTAAGCTGACTGATAAAATCCGTCGCCAGCCATACAGCGTCGTACTGTTTGACGAGATTGAAAAAGCGCATCCTGATGTCTTCCAGCTGCTTCTTCAGCTACTTGAAGAGGGCAAATTGACTGATGCGAAAGGTCGTGAAGTAAGCTTCCGCAACACAATCATTATCCTCACGAGCAACCTTGGTGCAGATAAGATGATGAAGGAATCTGAGCTGGGTTTCCGATCATTGAAGCAGCAAGGCAAAGAGCTCGACGCACTCCACAATCGCAATGCAAACTACGCTAGTGAGGCACTCGAGAAATTCATGCGTCCAGAGCTCATCAACCGTTTTGATGGTATCGTCACCTTTAGGGCGTTGACTCGCGAAGAAGTGGGCAAGATCTTCGATCTCTTGATCGAGGAACTGCGCCAGCGACTCGTGCGCAAGGGGCTTGGCATTACAGTCTCTGCCACTGCAAAGCGACAGCTGATTGACAAGGGCTATAGTGCAAAGTTCGGCGCACGACCACTGCGTCGGGTCATTGAGGATGAGGTAGAGCACGCAATCGCTGAGCGCCTTTTGGCCGGTACTGATGAAAAAGGCGCTATACTAGAGGTAGGTTGGTCTAAGGGGGAAGTGCAAATTGAACAACGAACCGAGTCAGTTGCAGGCGTTGCGTCCAAGGCATAGAATACTGCGCGGGCTTGTTAGCTTGCTGGTGTTTGTTGCGATTGCGACGGGGGCTTACTTCTATGGCCCGATTGCTGTTGATGCTGTTCGGGCATCGAGCTTCCATCCAAATACGGATATCACTGGCGTCGACAGCCGAATCAACTTAACAACGCGCGGCCGGCAAATCTTTTACGCAACAACGCCGATTATTGAAGACCGTGATGCGTTCAATACCGATTGCGAGAGTGTCGAGCGGACTGCAGCAATCTTGGGCTGCTACGTTCGCGACCGCATCTATCTCTATAATATTCAAGGAAGCGAACTGGACGGCGCGCTTGAGGTGACCGCTGCGCACGAGATGCTACATGCCGCGTATGCTCGATTAAATATATTTGAGCAAGCGAGCGTTAACAAAATGATCAATGCTGAATACGCAAAGATCAAAGACGAACCAGATATTAAACAAGAGATGCAGTACTACGCTCAAGCTGAACCGGGTGAAGAGTTAAATGAGCTCCATTCAATCATTGGTACAACTATCAAGGACCTACCTGCGGATCTCGAACAGTACTACGCACGGTACTTTACCAATAGGGCGGCGATTGTAGCAATGAACGTTAAATACACAGCTGTGTTCGACGAAGTCAATCAGCAGGCGTTAACCCTTCAGGATCAGATCACTAATGAGTCAGCGGCTATCAAACAGGCAAGCACGCAGTATAACGCCGACCTAACGCAACTTAATTCAGACATCGAGAGCTTTAACGAGCGCGCTACGAGCGGTGGGTTCACCTCGCAGTACGCCTTTACCGTTGCTCACCAGGCGCTTTCAGAGCGCATCCAGCAAATGAAAGATCGCCAAACCACGTTAAATCAGCAGATTGATACCTATAATGCAGACGTGGCCGAATACAATAAGCTTGCGGGGCGTG
>DATIJR010000014.1:0-1972 GCA_035478455.1 Patescibacteria group bacterium
GCTGCTGTTGTGCAGGGTGCTGACACGGTGATGCTTTCTGATGAAACAGCGAACGGCAGTTACCCTGTAGAGACCGTTGCTGCAATGCGTAAAACAATTCTTTACACTCAGGAGCACTGGCCTGCAGATCTCGCAGCCCAAAGTGCGGTTGCGAAGGAAGAGAAGAGTCGTAACGCTATTGCTCGTGCAGCCGTAACTGTCGCCGAAGAAGTAGGTGCCACTGCTATCGTTGCCGAGACAAAATCTGGTGCAACAGCGGCAAACATTGCAAAGATGCGCCCGCACCTTCCTATTTGTGCAGTAACGAGCAGCCCTCGCGCTGCGCAGCAACTCGCGCTTACCTATGCAACACGTAGCTTCGTTCGTCCAGATGGTGAAAAAGCTGGTCTTGACCTTGCTCGTGAACTTCACGACGCAAACTACTTTGGCAGTAACGAATCACTTACCGTTGTAATCGTAAGCGGTCGTCAGCCAGGCGTTGCTGGTGGCACTGATACAGTACGCGTACGCGTCATCGAATAGGTTTCAATTAACCTCAGTAAAATAGTGCGACCTAGTATCGCACTATTTTCATTTCGTAGTACAATAAAAATGCTTATGCATACACACGCAAAACATCATGGATTTACAATTGTCGAAGTGCTAGTGATGGTAACAATTATTGCTCTGCTTGCGACAATTACTATCTTTGGATTTGGCTCATGGCGTGCTCGTACGGCAACGACTGAGGTGAAGGGCGCATTAACAAATCTCGCCACTTCACTCAAAAGCGAAATGAACTTCAATAGCACTTATCCATCATCGGTACCAAGTACGTATCGCCCGAGCACGGGGGTAACAATTACATATGTAATGAGTGGCGGCGGCACGGCCTACTGCGCAAGGGGTACAAGCGTCGCGGTAACGACGGTTGTTTGGTATATAACAAATACGAATCCCACGCCGTCGCAAACCGCGTGTATGTAGCCGTTTAAGGCCAATTCTGGTACCATAAGCAGTATGAGTGGGAAATTCTACAAACTGACAATGAATGACGTGCCGATTGCCGGCAAAACGGTACTCGTACGTGCCGACTACAATGTGCCGCTAACTGCTGACGGCAAAGTAGCCGACGATTACCGAATCAGAATGAGCGTGCCGACAATCAAGAAGCTTATTGCTGATGAATGTCGCGTGGTGATTATTAGTCACCTTGGCCGCCCAGAAGGTCAAGTGAACCCAAAGTATAGCCTTGCTCCCGTAGCTGAGCATCTTAGTGAACAGCTCGGTCAACCTGTTGAATTTGTCGATGACTGTATTGGCCAAAAAGTCTTTATGTCAGTCAAAAATGCCGCAAAAGGCAGTGTAACATTGCTTGAAAATTTGCGATTCCATCCTGAAGAAGAGGCAAATGATGCTGATTTTGCGCGCCAGCTCGCAAAGCAGTCGCGTGCCGAATATTTTGTGCAAGATGGCTTCGGTGTAGTGCACCGTGCACATGCCAGCACGAGCGCAATTACGCAGTTCTTGCCAAGCGTTTCAGGCCTCTTGCTTGAGCGCGAATATACGACAATCACCGGTGCTATGAAAACGCCTGAGCGCCCACTAGTCGCCGTACTCGGTGGTGCAAAAGTGAGCGACAAGATCAGCGTTATCGAAGCGCTCGTTGACGTTGCAGACACGATTATTGTTGGTGGCGCAATGGCGAATACCTTCCTCGCACACCGGGGTATCTCTGTCGGTACAAGTAAAGTCGAAGCAGACCAAGGCCCGGTTATCGATGCAATCTACCAAAAAGTTGCAGCGAAAGTTGGGCAAGAGCGAGTGGATTCATTCTTGGTACTCCCAGTTGATGTTGGTGCCGGCGGTTCAACCGAGCAGAACGCAACGCGCCAAGATGTTCCAGTGACGAGTATTCCTGATCGCGTAATGGCGCTTGATCTCGGGCCCGAAACCACAAAACTTATCGAATCAATTGTGAAGCGTGCACACA
>DATIJR010000015.1:0-4060 GCA_035478455.1 Patescibacteria group bacterium
CCCACAGGCTCGGTACATAATTGTGTTGTCATCGGTTGGTGGTATAGGGGTGACATGAATACGTGTTTTGGCGAGGCTTGAGCTCGGCTCCTTTTCGAAGTCGCTTACTGATTGCGGATAGGAGTGGTGCGCCGCATAGTAGCTTTCAGCGAGTTTAGTTACTGTGCCGGCGGCGTGCTTTGTGTCGGCATTTTTTGCCGTTTCTTGAATACCTGCGTACTGGGTACTGATTATGATAACGAGAAACGCAAGGACAAATACGGCAACCGTGTTGATGATAATCCCGATAAATCCAAGTGCTGTAGAGGCCTTTGCTTTTTTAGACTGGACGGTCGAAATAATTGCGAGAACGAGTCCGAACGGCGCGAGGCCGACGAAGGCAAGAACAACTCCAATGATGCCGGTTGCTTGGCCTGGATTGGGTGTCCGAGCAGAATCGCTCTGCGCGACAGGAGGTACTGATTGTTGATCCATAATACTTATAGTTATAGCACGTGGTGACTATAAAAAGTGGGTTTCGTCGAGTAATTGATCAACTTGTTTGTGCAGTGTATCAAGGCTACCTTCGTTTGTAAGATAGTGATCGGCGATTGCGATAGGGCCGCCCTTTTCAAGATTCTCGATTTCTGCCCAGTCACGTGAGTTAGCTTCCTCGATAGTGAGTGGACGAATTGGACGGTTAGTGAGGCGTCGGTGACGCAGTGTTTTTGGAGCGACAACGGCAGTAACGGTGAGCTCTCCAGGGAATTCGTGCTTGAGGATCTTGTACTCAGTCCAGGTGTAGAGGCCATCGGCGACGATACGGTGCTGACCTGCATTGATAAGATCACGAATTTCTTTCACGATACGATTTACGACGAAGTCTTTGCCTTCTTGGGCACGAATATCTTCTCGGAATTTTTTTTCATTTTCAGCGGTCCATTCAATGCCAGCTTCTTTCATAGCATTAAGAATAACGCCGCCGAAATATACTTTTGGGACGCCTTTTTCAGTGACATAATTTACTACTTCAGATTTGCCGCTGCCTGTAAGGCCGACGATTGCAAGAATTTTTGTTCCGGTATCGTGGTGCTCAGTCATAACACTAGTGTAACAGAGAGGGATTACGCTTGTATATACGCGTATCGCATTTTGCCTACCACCTCGGTGTATACTGGTACTATGAGCAAACCAAAACGTCTTGTAATTATCGATGGTAAGTCAGTTTTCTACCGTGGCTACTACGCAATGCCAAACCTTAGTACTGCTGACGGTACGCCAACGGGTGGTGTATATGGGTTTGCCGCGCTCAGTATTGAACTGATTAAAAAGCTGAACCCTGATTATGTTTGCGTGGCGTGGGATAAGCCAAAAACTAACATTCGTAAGCGCCTCGAGATTTACCCTGAATACAAGGCAGGCCGCAAGCCGGCACCGGCTGACTTTTATGCGCAGATTCCAATCTTACATGAATTGCTTTCAGCGTTTGGTTGGCCACTGTATGAGCTTGATGATTATGAGGCGGATGACATTATGGCGACATTGGCACACGAGGCTGCAAAGCAGGGGATTGAGGTTTGTTTGATTACGAGTGACCTTGATGCATTGCAGGCGATTGAACCGCTTGTGCATGTGTACGCACTCAAAAAAGGTCTTACGAACATCGATTTGTTTGAACCAAAAAGTTTCACCGAAAAGTATAGTTTGCGCGTTGATCAGTTTCTTGATCTAAAGAGTCTAAAAGGTGATTCGAGTGATAATATTCCGGGTGTGCCTGGCATCGGTGAAAAGACAGCAACGCAGCTATTGCAGCAGTTTGAAACATTGGATGGCATTTACGAGAACCTATGGCAGGTGAAAGATAGTGTTCGCCGCAAGCTTGAGGCAGGCAAGGACATGGCTTATATGAGTAAGAAGGTGGCTGAGCTTTGGTTTGATGCACCGATTAAACTCGACTTACCATCGATGGACTGTACGCTACTCGATACCGCAAAGCTCAAAGAGCTTCTCGGTACACTTGAGTTTAAGAGCTTACTACGAAATTTGCCTGATTACATGCAAGATCATTCGCCGGCGGCTGCGCAAACATCAAGTGATGTTACCGACGTTACTGAATTACCAGCGAGTCAGGCCAAGGCGACGCTCTTGATGGCTGAAACGCTTGTTGTGTGGCTTGATGGTAATCATGTTTGGCTCAGTCATGAGCGCGGTAAGGCTGCAAAACTGCCAATTGAAGAGGCTATTAAGATTACTCAGCATGTGCCAATTGTCGGGCATGATACGAAGGTTGTTTTGAAGGCGTTTCTGACTGCTGGCGCGAAGGAGTTGCCAGTAGTTGCGCACGATACGGCGCAAGGCTCATTCTTGCTTAATCCGCTTCGTAAATCTCGTGAACTTTCTGATCTTGTTGGATTTGAATCGATTGAGGATGCCAAAGTAGCAGTTAGTGCGATATGGGCGCTTTATGATGAGCAAAAGCCTGCGCTTGAAGCACTCCCGAACCTCGCAAAAGTTGCGCACACGATGGACTTCCCGTTAATTTCAGTGCTTGCGCGCATGGAGCATCGAGGAATCCGACTTGATAGTAGTATGCTTGCCACAATGGACGAGTCGCTTACGAAAGAGATTACGCAGATTCAAGATCAAATGCATGAAATGGCGGGGCATACGTTTAATATTGCGAGCCCAGCACAGCTCGCTGAAGTGCTATTTACGACACTCCAGCTGCCAACATTTGGTATTAAAAAGGGTAAAACAGGATACAGTACTGGCCAAAAAGAACTTGATAAGCTACGCGGACAACACCCGATTATTGAGTTGATTGAACAATACCGTGAGCTAACAAAACTACAGAATACCTACGTGCAGACATTGCCAAAACAGGTTGATGAAAAGGGGTTCATCCATACGACATTTAACCAAGATGTGGCGGCAACGGGGCGGCTGAGCAGTATTGATCCTAACCTGCAGAATATTCCGATTCGCACCGAACTTGGGCGCAAAATTCGTGACGCGTTTATCCCCGAGAAGGGTAATGTATTTGTGAGCGCCGACTACAGCCAGTTTGAGCTTCGCCTTGCAGCAGTGCTTGCGGGGGATGAGAAGATGACGGCTGACTTTAATTCAGGTATCGATATCCACGCTAAAACCGCGAGTGATGTGTATCATGTGCCACTTGATGAAGTCACAAAAGAGCAGCGGCGGCGAGCGAAAGTGGTGAACTTTGGCGTGTTGTACGGTATGAGCCAGCACGGCCTTGCGGCTGCCGCAAATATGAGTTTTGCTGAAGCGCAGCACTTTATTGATGAGTATTTCCGTGTGCGCCCTGAAGTGAAGAAGTATATTGATGCAACTATTAAAAAAGCGCATGACGAAGGTTTTGTCGAGACATTGTTTGGGCGCCGTCGCCCAACGCCGGATGTAAAGTCGAGTAACTTCGTTGTTCGCTCGGCAGCTGAGCGCGCTGCGGCGAATATGCCAATTCAGGGTACCGAGGCAGACCTTATGAAACTTGCCATGATTAAAGTTGACGAACGACTGGATGGCCGTGGTGAACAGGTGCTACAGATTCATGACTCGATCTTGATTGAGTGTAAGCAAGAGCGTGCTGAGGAGATTGGCAAGTTACTTGAAGATACGATGGAGCAAATTTATCCAGAACTTGGCGTGCGATTACAAGTCGATGTGCACACTGGTGAGAATTGGGGGGAAGTGTAGATGAATATTTTGATTAAAAAGCTCGATGAGCGTGCCGTGTTGCCTGAATATCAGACAGAGCAAGCGGCGGGTATGGATGTCGTGGCGTGCATTGCTGGAACGATCACTCTTGAGCCGCACCAGCGAACGATTGTGCCAACGGGCCTAGCGATTGCACTACCGGTTGGTTATGAGGCGCAGATTCGTGGCCGCAGTGGTATGGCGGCAAAATTTGGGGTAATGCCTGCAAACGGTATTGGTACAATTGATGCTGATTATCGTGGCGAAATAGGGGTTATCTTGCTTAATACGAGTGACGAAGCGTTTATGATTGAACCTGGCATGCGGGTTGCACAAATGGTGATTGCGAAGTACGAAAAAATTG
>DATIJR010000016.1:0-4459 GCA_035478455.1 Patescibacteria group bacterium
CTGAAAACCTTCGACTTCTGGCGCAGCGTCACTATCAGGCTCTACAGTCAACACCGTACCTGGCAAATGCAACTTTACATAAGCAACGAGTGTTTCGTACACTTCCCTACCCTTGCCATCTTGATACACCGGCCCTCGTGGCACATAGCTAAGTCGTTTGAACGGTCCTGGCAAAGGTCGAAACAAAATTTGGGCAGCTCCGACAGTCATCTCGTTTTCACGAAAAAGCACCCTTCTCGCCTGCCAATTATGTGCCGATTTTAGTACTCCCCACCCCCATAGCTGCAATGGATGCCCGCCAAGATCAAGCACCATTTCGTCCCATACACCTGCGTCCTCGCACACTTCAGCCGTAATCATACTGCATATTGTACTACAAACTTATAGGTGCACGTGAAATGTGCTATACTAGAGGTAATACAAACACGGGAAAAGAACAGAGGTCAACAACAAGAGTTTTATTGTGGTGGTTTTTCATGTGAAATTCTGCCCAGTTGTTTTTGTATTCTTTTTCACGTGAAGATTTAAGGCGTCTAACACTTATGAATTTAGCGAAAGCATATACACCAAACGAATTCGAACCAAACATCTACGCTCTCTGGGAGCAATCAGGCGTTTTCAACCCAAAAGGGAAGGGTGAGCCATACGCAATCGTCATGCCGCCGCCTAATGCGAACGGCAACTTACATGTTGGCCATGCTCTTTCATTTGACCTCGAGGACATTCTCGTACGTTTTCACCGCATGAATGGTTATGACGCCGTTTTGATCCCCGGGGCTGACCACGCAGGCTTCGAAACCTGGGTTGTGTACGAACGTGAACTCGAAAAGCATGGTAAAACACGCTTTGATTACACCCGTGAACAACTCTATTCACAGGTATGGGATTTCGTCGACCAGAAGAGGGGAGACATGGAACTTCAACTTCGCGCACTCGGCGTAGGCGCAAGCTGGGATAACCTCGTATTTACCCTTGACGAGAAGGTGATTAACACCGTATACAAGACTTTCAAAAAACTCTGGGACGACAAACTCGTTTACCGTGGTGAACGTATCGTTAACTACTGTACCGTGCACCAAACCAGCTTCTCTGATATCGAAGTAGAGCACAAAAACGAGAAAGGGAAGTTGTACAAAATCGCGTACCCAACACTCGACAAAATTGGAGAGATCATCGTCGCAACGACTCGACCAGAAACACTTCTTGGTGACACTGCCGTTGCCGTTAACCCGAATGACGAGCGCTATAAGCATCTCATTGGCACAAAGGTTCAACTGCCGCTTACATCACGTGAAATCCCAATCATTGCCGATGACTACGTTGACATGGCCTATGGCACCGGTGCAGTAAAAATCACCCCAGCTCATGACCCTAACGACTTCGAGATGGGGAAGCGCCACGACCTCGAGCAGATTCAGGTCATTGGCTTTGATGGCAAAATGACCAATGTTCCATCACAATTTGCCGGCCTCACCGTAGCTGAAGCTCGCAAAAAGGTACTAGCCGCACTTGATACCGAAGAGGCTCGCCGCGGCGAAACCGACCTCGAGCACGCAGTAGGGCATTGCTACAAATGTGGTAGCGTTATCGAACCACTCATCAAGGACCAATGGTTCATCAAAATGCAGCCGCTCGCTGAGCGCGCTATCTCTGTCATCCGTGGCGGCGAGATTACATTCAGCCCTAGCAACCGTGGCGAAATTCTCGCAAACTACCTCGAGGGCCTGCATGACTGGAACATCAGCCGTCAGATTCCATGGGGCATCCCAATCCCAGCATTCCAAAACGTCAACGATCCGAGCGACTGGCTCTTTGATGAGCGTGTGACCGAGTCGCAGATTGTAGTAAATGGCACAACATACAAGCGCGACGAAGACACCTTCGACACCTGGTTCAGTAGCGGCCAATGGGCATTCATTACTACCGATATACTCGACAATGGTCCAATGGCGAAATTCTACCCAAGTGCTGTTATGGAAACCGGCTTCGACATCCTCGACCGCTGGGTAGCTCGCATGATTATGCTCGGTGAATATGTCACTGAAAGCATTCCGTTCAAACATGTCTATTTACACGGCATGGTGCTCGACGAAAAGGGCCAGAAAATGAGCAAAAGTAAAGGCAACGTCCTCAACCCAATGGAAGTTATCGCAGAATACGGTTCTGACGCAATGCGTATGGGTATTATCGCCAGCCGTAGCGCAGCCCAAAGCCAAGCATTCAGCACTGGCAAGGTCATCGCTGCCCGCAACTTCTGTAACAAGCTCTGGAATGTCGCACGTTTCATCGAGACAAGCGTAGGGGAGGTAACACCGACACCGAACCCAGAACCACACTCAATGGCTGATCACTGGATCATCGCTCGCCTCAATGAAGCGGCCGATACTATCTCGAACCAGCTCAAGGATTACCGCTTCGCTGAAGCATCAGAAACACTCTACCACGCCCTATGGGATGATGTTGCCGATTGGTATGTCGAGGTAAGCAAGGTCGAGCAGCACAGCAGTATGAGTGCGCATGTACTCGACACGATTTTACGTATTGCACATCCGTTTGCGCCATTCGTGACTGAAACAATCTGGCAGTCACTCAGCTGGCACGATACCCTCCTCGCTGGCGAAACATGGCCTGGCCAAAAACAATACAACGAAATGATGGCCGCTGAATTTGAGCGCCTTAAAGCACTCGTCAGCGAAGCACGTTACGTAATGAGCGAGCTCCCGGGCAACACCCGCTACAGCATTCTCTACATGGACGACTCACTTGTTGCTGATAATGCCGAAATCATCGGAAAACTTGCTCATGCTAAATCTATTGAACACATCGACCAAGCCCGAGGCCTTCGCCTTGCAGCCAGCGGCCGCGACGCATGGCTCGACCTTGATGCCGAAACCCTCTACGAGCACCAAACCAACCTCGAAAAACGCCTAGCTGAAACACACGCTGCTATCAAAACGCTCCAAGGTCGCCTATCAAACGAAAGCTATATCGCAAAAGCACCAGCCGCCCTTGTCGAAGAATCAAAGATGCAACTTGCAGAGAAAGAGACGCTCATAAAGCGCCTCGAAACTGAACTTCAAGTTATTACCGGTCCGACTAACTAATAATCGGTAAATTCACGTCATCAAAAGCATGACGGCCACCACCTAACTCTAAAATTCGCAGGAGTTCTTTATGATGACTGCGGCGGCGAGGCGCCACACTTGGCGATTGGTAGTGGAAACTATTCGTAAGCATTGAGCCTGTGGGGTTATAGTCACTGTGCACGTGTTGCGTATGGCCAGCAGATATGTCAGCGCTATCGTGTGCACTCGTAAGTCCTGCACCTCGTGCGCCCGAAACGGACTCAGCTGCAAGACGGGTAAACTGACCATCGTAAATTGCTACTCCACAAGAGGTAACAATACTGATAAGGGCGATAAAAGCGCTCGAAATGGTGGTGGGTATTCGCATGTTTTTCGTTGTTTATTTCGGTTGTGTATTGTTATAAATTTAGCATAAACGCAATAAAAAGTCAATAGCAAAGTGTCACCACACCATCCTTTCACCTAATTACTTACTACAGGTGGTGATACGGGTGCCCGAGCGCAATCTCCTGCGCCCTATAGACCTGCTCAATCAAAATAAGTCGCACTAGCTGATGCGGAAATACAAGGGGCGAAAGTGCCCATACAAGATGCGCGCGTTTAGTAAGTGCTTCATTCACACCGTAAGCACCGCCAATAATACATACGATATTTTTACCCGTCGGGAATACCATCTCCATTTGCTTCGCAAGGGCAGGGGAGTCGAGTAATTTACCTCGCTCATCAAGCAAAATAACAAAATCATCGGGACCAAGGCGTTGCAAAATACGCTCAGACTCATCCTGGCGCGCACTAACACCTTCTGCAGGGCTATGAGGCAAAAGTACCCATTTCACATCCCAAGGCTTCCCTAGGCGCTTCTCATAACGCTCTAGGCCATCTGTAATCCAACTCTCATGCCTCTTACCAACCGCAATAACCGTTATCAAACGAGTGCACTCCGTAGCTTATCTGCCTCCGTATGAAGCTCTTCTGCGGTCGCCATTCGCTTATTGGCAACATGCTCAGCAATAGTTGGCTCAATTGGCTGCAATAAACCAAATAAATGTATATGCGCATGCGGCACGCCAAAACCTTCTACAATCTGACCAACCCGTGGGTAGTTGTACGCTTTACGCATTGCATTCGCCACCTTTTTCGCCACACCCATAAGGTGCTGGTAAAGTTCATCATCAGCATCCCACAAGTGATCAACCTGTTGACGTGGCACCACCAGGCAATGACCCGGAGAAAATGGTTCAATCGTCAAGAGCACTACACATGCATCGTCCTTATATACCATCTCGCCAGGAATTTCACCCTTAATAATCTTTGTGAATACTGAATCATCCATACTTATAGTATACACCGGGCTTTTACGAACCGAGGTCGTG
>DATIJR010000017.1:0-2025 GCA_035478455.1 Patescibacteria group bacterium
CATGATATTACTTCGGGCGGAATTTGGTCACTTCGCGGGGCTCCAACGTGCTCACGCTTTTATCATATAATGGCGCTATGAGCACTAAGCGCAAAGGATCTCATCATTCGAAGAAGAAGTTATTGGTAGTTGGTGCGGTGATGGCAGTTGCTGGTGCTATTGCCACTAGCGCGACTATAAAGCCGCAACCTACACCCACCCCTCAGGCTACCGGGATATATACGCCGGCAGCAGTTACTAAGACCAGTGGATGTGTGGCAACGGCAGGGATTGAAGATAAGGCCTGTACGCCCGGGGCAGTTATTGCAACGGCTACAAAGGATGCGATATGCAAGCCGGGATACTCTCAATCGGTGCGCAACGTGCCGGAGAGCGAGAAAACGGCCGATTATGCTGAATACGGCATTACGAGCCATGCCACCGGGCAGTATGAGGTGGATCACTTAATCAGCCTGGAGTTGGGCGGATCAAACGATATTGCGAACCTTTGGCCGGAACTAGCAGACCCCACACCTGGATTCCACCAAAAGGACAAGGTAGAGAATTATCTGCATAAGCAAGTATGTGATGGGGTGATTAGTCTTAAGGCGGCTCAGCAGGAGATTGCGACGGATTGGCTGGCGGTTTATCGGACGATGCCGGCGAATTAACGTCGTCGGCACCTAGTTGGCACCTGCAAGTACTCAAGATAGGCTCCACGCTCACAACTATCATTTTGTTTATAGCGGTTGTAGCAGGCATTATCAAGCTTGTTATGTTTGGCTTATGTACTGCCTGGCGCTATCCTCGCTCGCAGGCGGCGCTATTTTTTGCCAGTGTCTGGAGCTGAAAGTCCCGTTCTTGAAGCAGAATCAAGCTTTCTATGAACATATGAGGCCATAGCAAGAAGATAAAGTGCATCCTGTTCAGAAATGACCCATTTGATTTTTGGCTCGTGCGCAGTCGTATTTCTGAAAACCCCAAATATCCCCTTAAGAAGGTTCATAAAGCCCTTTTGTTCTGACTGTTCCGTCTCAGTACTCAAATTATTAATGATCAGCATGGGGCGCTTTACGGCAAGTGAATCATCGACCAGGTCAGCGCCATCATCTGTAAGCCCGGTCAGGCTCCTGAGCTTTTCCGCCACGCTCTTCGTGGCCTCAAAAACAGCATGGAAGTAATTCTCTTCAAGAAGCTCAGCCTTACAAAAACCCAGTACATCAGGGTGGGTGCCACGCTCTATTAGCTTAAGCCTCAAAGATCTAGCGCGTCGTTCAGCTTCGGATAGCGTCTCAACCTTCCGAGCATACTGGACCTTTCCAGATTGCGTTATTTCATATCCTCTCAGGGCCAGTATGATATTCAGCTGAACTTGTCTCGAATGAAATTTCTCAGGCATACGAGCATATCGGATCGGATCCATAGAATGCTGGATGAATGTAATGACATTGTTGCTACATCCGTCTTTCTGCTGCTGGACATGCAGAGCATTGAATAGCCTTTTCCACTTTGTTAGCTGAGGGGTAATATCGTGGATACTTGAGGATCGGAGCAATGATTCGATCTCGCTGCCAGTTAAACCGTCGGCGGTATCAGCCAAGATTTTGCAGATTGCTTCAAGCGAGTTATCGTCAAACTTCTTAATTGCACTCATTTCGCTGAACCTTCAGCTTCTGCTGTTGCCGTTTCTTCGGGAGGGCTTAAAAGTGTGTTAAGATGTGCGACGTCGCTCACATCCAAGAGTGCTTCGTTCGCATTGAGTAACGGCAAGAAAAAGCCACTGACATCGGGATCTGATGCAATCCAAGATATTTGGCTATTCGTTGCCACGGCGCTTAGCATTGAGCGAATTTGATCTTGAGAAAAATCCGAGAACTGAGCCAATTTGGCGATTACAAAGTGAGTCGTGGCAAAATTAGTGCTGTTGGTTAAACGACCGACCAGTATCTCTCTTTCCAGCTCTACTGCTAATTTAATGTGAGGATAATGCTCTCGAAAAAATGAGGTAAAGCTCACATACAATTTTACTATCGATGATTTGTTTGT
>DATIJR010000018.1:0-2899 GCA_035478455.1 Patescibacteria group bacterium
AAATCAAATGCCTACGCCGCCTCAAACTGTTCCAATGCCCGGCGAGACACTTCCACCCGTCGATCTTGAATCACTCGATACAAACCTTGCGCCGTTACCCGAAAAAAAGCAACGCAAACGACGATTTCGCATCAGGCTCACAAAAAAGCGCGTCATTATTTCAATAATCGTACTCCTACTCCTAATTGCTGGTGGCATTTTCGCATACTTGAACTACACGGCATCAAAGGTTACGAATGGCGGCACAATCCTTGATCTCGTCGCTCCAGGCGCGCCACTTAAAACAGATAGCGAAGGCCGCACAAATATTCTTGTATTCGGCACCTCTCAGGATGATGCAGCGCACCAAAACGCCGATGGGGGTGGTGGCCTCTGGCTTACCGACTCAATCATGCTCGTAAGCATCAACAAAAACGCCAACACTGCCAAAATGGTCAGCATCCCACGCGACTTATGGGTAACGCTCGACGAACAATGCTCTGTAGGGGACGAATCAAAGATTAATGCAGTCTATGAATGTGCCGCCGGGCTTGTAAGTGAAGATCAATCACCATCAGACTACACTAAAAAAGACCAAGCAGGCGCTACGGCGCTCATGAAAACCGTCACCACGGTAACTGGCATCACTCCACAATATTACGCGCACGTTAACTACAATGTGCTCAAACAAGCCGTCGATGCAGTTGGTGGTGTTAGCGTCGACATTAAGGGTGATGGCGCGAGCGGTATTTACGACACCAACTTCGACTGGAACTGCCCGAATGGCCAGCCATATACCTGCAAAAACGTCTACTATCCTAAAGATGGCACTTACGAGCTCGATGGACTTCACGCACTCTACCTCGCACGCGCACGCGCCGATGCAGGTGCCTATTCATACAAAGATTTCGGCCTTGCTCGCGGTGATTTTGACCGCCAATTAAATCAGCAAAAGATTATGACCGCACTTAAAGAGAAAGCTCAATCTGCAGGCGTGCTCTCAAATCCTGTCGCCGTCTTTAACCTACTAAACGCACTCGGCAACAACATCACGACGAGCATTAGCACAGGCGAGATGAAAACCTTCCTCCTGACACTGCAAAAACTCAAGCCTACCGACATCACAAGTGTCGATCTAAACGGCGACGAACCTGTAGTTAAAACTGGCTCATATGCAGGGCAGAGCATCGTACTTGCGACGAGCGGTATCAAGGACTACACAAGTATGATTACACTCATCGCCAAGCAGCTCTCAACCAATCCAGCCGTCGCCGAAGGTGCCAATGTCGCCATCTATAACGGTGGCGAAACCGCAGGCGCGGCAGGCACATTGCAAACCAAGCTGACTGCAGGCGGGCTTACCGTTACAACAACCGGCAATACCGACCCGAGCGGCTCAAGTGCCTACACGATCTACGTGGCAAAGCCTGAATCATTCACAAAGACAATCGAATACCTCACCAAGAACCTAGCTGACGCCACCGTTATTAAAACAGCAGCCCCGGCAACCGTACCAGCTAATGACGCCGATATTGTTATCGTGATCAATAAGTAATGAAACATAGTTGCCAAATCCTCGGAACGACCACCGCCTACTGGGAATACAACCCCGATAAGCCAACCACGCTCATCCTTATTCACGGATTTCGAGGCACGCACCATGGCCTTCTCAAGATTGCCGAACTACTTCCAGAGTATCGACTAATCATCCCAGATCTTCCAGGCTTTGGGGTAAGCGAAGCTCTTACCGGCGGCCACGGGATAGGCGACTACGTTGAATGGCTATTTCAATTCAGGCAAATCGTTGACCCTGAAATACCTTCATCATACATTGTCGGACATTCATTCGGCTCTATCATCGTTAGCCACTATGCAAGCCTCCACCCGTCAACAGTCACTAAGCTCACTGTCATCAACCCAATCGGCGCCCCTGCGCTAGAAGGCGAGCAGCGATTCCTCACACAACTTGCAATTCTTTACTACTGGCTCGGTCGCAAGCTGCCAGCACACGCCGCGCGCGCCTGGATATCGCTCAAACCGATTACTAAGATCACAAGCATCACTATGCGTAAAACCAAGGACCGTCAGATACGCAAATTCATCGATGAACAGCACTACACACACTTCAGTTCGTTCGCCAATCCAACGCAGCTTTCTCAGGCATTTAAAACCTCAGTGAGTCACGACGTAAGCCAAGTCGCTGAACATCTTACTATGCCGACACTCATGATTGTAGGTGAAAAAGACGTCATCACGGCACTAAATAAACAGCATGAGCTACACGCCAAAATTGATGGTGCCGAGCTCGTTATTATCCCAGATGTTGGCCATCTTACCCACTACGAAACGCCAAGCCAAGTCGCATCCGCAATACGTAAATTCATTAAATAACATCTGCACATAATAAAACACCCGGCACATATGTCCGGGTGTTTTTCTTCAGGGAGATACGCTAGTTCTAGCGTCCGTTTCGGCGACTAGCAACATAAGCCCCAGTCACACCCACGAGTGAACCTGCACCAATCACACTCATAATACCATCGCTGATACCTGTGTGTGGAAGTTCGGTTACTGGTGGAGTCGTCGTGGTCTCACACTGACTCATGTCAGTAGTGTAGATGCTGTTGTCGAAGTCAGCTTTGTTGATCGTAACAATTGTCTTGTCGCTGATGCGGCATACTTGTTCCTGACACTTAGTAAGGTCAGTACTGTAGTGGACGTCATCAATCTTAGACTTTTCTACGGTTTCAATCTTGAAGGTGTCGAGGTTACAAGCCACAACAGTTTCAGGCTTTGGTGCACACTTCGTAAGGTCAGTGGTGTAATGTACATCATCAATCTTACTCTTGTCTACCATCTCAACCTTGAGTGTATCGAGGTTACAAGCTTGAACCTTCTCTACTACCTGACACTTAGAAAG
>DATIJR010000019.1:0-8501 GCA_035478455.1 Patescibacteria group bacterium
ATACCTTACCGGTATCCTTCCCGCTGTCATTTTGATGGCTGCCGGTATGGGTATGAGCTTCATCTCAGTGAACATTGCTGCAACATCTGGCGTACATGCCGAGCAAACCGGTTTGGCATCAGGTATGCTCAACACCTCACAGCAGATGGGCGGTGCACTTGGCCTCGCAATTCTATCTGGCGTTGCTTCATCAGCCGCCAAAGACTCAGGCCTTGATCCAATATCGGCACTGGTTGCTGGCGACAAGCGTGCCTTCTTGGTCGCAAGTCTCTTTGCAGGTATCGCTTTCTTGATTGCGACATTTGTCATTCATGGCAAAAAGCAAACGAGTAATAATGCTGCACCTACAGAAGTGATTAGCGCCCACTAGGCTATGCTCTCGTAACGCAAAAGCCCCTTCACTACGAAGGGGCTTTTCTTTTAGCTAAGATTACCTAGTAGTTATTCTCGTCGTAGTTCGGGAAGAAGTCTTGCTTGAGCTGTGCTTCGGGCAATCCATGGCTCTTTAAGTCATCACCAAGTGCCTCAACCATTGGCTCGGGACCAGATAGATATACAAGCGAGGTATTGAGCGTCGGTATCTCACGGTCAATGCTCTCGGCCGTGAGCGGGTTGCCGCTAACATAGTGCACCTTTAGGGTAGGGTCCGCAGCCATCCATTCAGTAAGTTCATTCTTGAAAGGAACTTCGGGAGTACGGCTCCCGTATACAAGTGAGACATTCACAGGCTGAGCGTCATGAATACGTTGCTTAATAATACTACGAAACGGTGTTACGCCAATACCGCCAGCCACGAATACGATTGGCAATTCTGAATTTTGCAAGATGAAATCACCTTCTGGCGCTTCTATGAGCTGCACATTAGTACTTCCGAGCTCGAGCTGGAATAATGCCTGTTTAAACGTACTGTCGGTTACCCGTGTTGTAATCTGGAGAATACCTTCATATGGCGCTGCTGAGTTAGTGAACCAACGCCTCGCGCCTTCTTCGTCTGGGCTTTCGTGCGGCAATTCAACACGTACATATTGCCCCGCCACCCAGGTGAGTGGTTCGCTAGATTTAAATCGAAACGCCCAAACATTGTCTACAAGATGTTCTTTTTCAAACAAAGTAAGTGTCATATAGAAGTCTTTCTTTGTAGCCTTACCTTATTTTGATTCTTGAAGGACCGACAAGATGTTCCCAGCAGGATCCTTAAACCATGCAATATCTGGACCCATGTTATTCGTTAGGCCACGCAGCACACCTTTTTCATCCGCGTTCTCGTACACTTCAAATGTAACACCGCGCAGCACAAGCTCATCAATAGCAGCGTCGATGTCATCAACCCTAAAGTTCAAAATTGTAAACGTAGCTGGTTGATGCGCCGGACCCTTCGGGTATGCGAACACTGGCACTTCGCTCCCTGGAAGATGGATGTGTAAGCCAACTCCAGCATCGGTTACTTTGAGTCCTAATTTTTCGCTGTAAAAGGCGCGGGCCGCGCCCAAATCATCGACCGAGAAACCACTGAATGCAGATGTTGGATTAAACATTCTCATACTCCTTACGGTTTAGTTCTATTACTACCCTAACAAACTGAGCGTTAAATAAAAAGTCACCATCTATTGCTAGATGGTGACGTCTTTTTGCTGCTACGCGCCCACCCGGGGCACTGGTGTAGATGTTTGTTTTGCTTGGCATCAGGGAGTACCCCTAATGCGTACCAGCATTGACTATACTATACTGCATACGCTTGCGTGTTTCAAGTCACTATAGCAAAATAATCAAAAATGTGCTTAACTAGAGGTGTTCAGAGCAAGAGTAACACGTGAATGAAAAAGAGTATTTCTATTCTTTCCTCAATCCGTTGATCTTTGGTCGATCTGACGAAAAGCATTAACAAGAAGGAATAGAATTTACATTATGGCAAATCTATTTATTGGTAGCCTTGCATACGCAACTACCGACGACAGCCTTAAGGCACACTTCGAGCAAATTGGTGCAGTTAAAAGCGCACACGTGATCACTGATCGCGAAACAAACCGCTCAAAGGGTTTTGGTTTTGTTGAGTTTGAAGACGAAGCAAACAACCAAAAGGCAGTTGACGAACTTAATGGCAAAGACCTTGACGGTCGCGCTATTAACGTTAGCCTCGCTCGTCCTCGTGAGGACAAGCCTCGCGACGGCGGTTTCCGCGGCGGCAACGATCGTGGCAACGGCGGTGGCAACAGCTTCCGTCAGCGCAGCTGGTAATCTTTACTGATTAACTAAAATAACCACTCATTACGGGTGGTTATTTTAGTTAATTTGGCTTTCAAACATTGTGTAGAACTCGCCCTTTTTAGCAATCAGTTCTTTCGCCGTGCCCTGTTCGACAAGTTGGCCGTCTTTCATCATAAATACGACATCTGCTTTATCGATTGTCGTGAGACGGTGGCTAATCGTAATAATGGTTTTATTCTTTTCGCCGAAGAGATGTTTGAAGATGCGTGATTCTGCAAGCGCATCAATTGCGCTGGTTGGCTCGTCCAGGATGATTATTGGACTATCGCGGTAGAAATTGCGAGCGAGCGCAAGACGCTGCCACTGACCACCTGATAGATCAGTACCCGCATTGCCCTCGGCATCTTCCATCCAGGGATTCACATACGAATCGACACCGCGTGGTAGTTTCGTCAAGAAACTGCGCGCTTCGGCTTTATCAAGCGCCGTATTGAAGCGCTCACTATCGAAATCTTCGGATGTATCACCGTAATAGACGTTATCTTTTGCTGTCGCGAAGCCATAGGCAATGTAATCTTGCTGCAATACGCCAAGATATTTATGCCATGAGCTGATTTTTAATCTATTCAATGGTGCATCGTCGAGCTTAATTGCCCCTTTAGTTGGCTCATAAAGGCCTGTGAGCAATTTAATAAGCGTTGATTTACCGGCCCCATTTTCACCCACAATCGCCACATGCTGGCCAGCTGCGATACTAAATGACACATCGCGCAGTACGAGCTTTTCGTTTGCCGGATAGTGAAACGACACGTTATCAACTGCGATAATTTTCGGTACTGATCTTAGCGCGTCTTTGCCAACTGATTGCGCTGGTAACTCCATGAATTCGTTGTAGTCAAATAGGTTCGCGATGTCCTCATCAATTGCGCTTAATGTGTTCACAAGGCCGCTTACGCCCGTCATGGTGCGCGAAACAATCTGCTGCACATACAAGAACTGCCCGATTGGCTGCAAGCGATTAATGACCTGAAGGGCAATCCAGAATAGTGTCGTGACTTCAGCAACCGCCTCGAGAACATCCGCAGCGAGCTTTTTACCGATATATTTACGCTCGAATTCTATACGCGCTTTTTCGTCTTTGTCTCGCAGCTCGACACGCATATTCAGCAAGTAGCGGACGATGCCGTAAAGGCGGAGCTCGGCCATAAATCGAGGCTGCAAGATTTGCCACTCAATCATATTCTGGCTGCGCCGAGTTTCGACATTGTCCTTCCAGTGTTTTGCGCTGGCCCGGGAGAGTCGGAACTGAATTAAAATGCCAGGAATGACCGCTGCGAGCACGATCAGTCCGAGCCACCAGCTCACCCAAATGAGCGCAATAAGTCCCGTAACCATCGTGATGAACTGCGTGACGATTGATGCGAGGCGATCGAAAATATATGGGAAAAACCTCGCAAACTGCTGGGCTTTATCGTACATATCAGCTGTCTTTTTATCGTCGTAGCGCCAAAAATCTATTTCGTGGAAATGTTCATACATGCGGTCGGTCATGGCTGCCTCAACGCGATAGCGCATGAGTTGCGTGACATAACTTTCAAGACTTTGCCATGCGGTCATAACTACACCAAGCACCGCCGTAATACCTACATACACGAGCACTTGCTCGCCCGCTGCATGGTTGCCGGCATACGCTTCGGCTAGTGCAGTTGTTGCCCGTGCCGCGAAGTAGGTTGTAACGATTGGCAACACAGCCGTGATAACGGAGCCTGTGAGCTGTACGACAATCGCAAGGGGCGCTGCACGATATGTTGTTTGAGCGACGCGAAACATAGCCAGCGCGTATTCACGCGTAGTAAGTTTACGGTCTTGTTTAACAGGCTTTCTCCTAGGCATGTTAACTATTTTAGCGCACTTTGGCTAGATACGTCCTAGTGAACAAACGGCGAGTTGACCCAGTCTTGGTGTAGGTGAAGCCATGCGTTAATCAGTCCGTAGCCGTTTAATAGCCAGATGGTTGTGATGACAACGATGCTTGTGAGACAGAAGAGGAGTACCTTTATACCCCAGTGCTGGTGCTTTACCCATTCAACCCATTGGTCGTATTTGCCGCGAGCGTAGTGGAGTGCTCGCTCTGCCCATGGAAATTCCTGTGCGAGGATAGCCAGTCCGATAAATACCACTACCCAGCCGGGGCCTGGATATGGAATCATAATTACGCCAGCAACTAGCACAATGCCGCCAACGATTCCAATAAGCGTCTTAAAGACTGTGCGAGGAAGCTTACTTCTTAGTTTTTCCACTGATTAATCCTCCAAGGGTTGTAACACGATAATACTGCGGCAGTACTTCACCCGCAAGGATAACTGCAAGGATAACTGCGAATCCACACATAATTGAAGGGATGCCTGAGATTGTCGATGGGTCAATGATATTTACAATCGTAACAGGGAGTATAAACGCCAAGTAACCTATAGCAAGTGATTTGAGTGCACGTGCTTTGTGCTTTGCAAGCCCGGCGTTTGCACGACTGAAGGCATACGTAGTAGTCATGATGAGCCAACCGTAATAGTAGAGTGTGTAGAGCCAAACGCTCCCAGGTGCGGATTTAAAGATCACGTAGTTACCAAGGCATGCTGGTGATGTAATGCCATCGCCGGAGAATGCGAAGAAGAGTGCAAATGCCACGCCCGCTGCATAAGCAAATGCCACGAGCCCACGCTGTTTTTGGCCAGCAATTTTAGTTGCTAGGTGAAAGCCTATTGGCGGCAACATCGTAATCGCCACATAGCCGAGGCGTGCCCAGCTCAAGCTATCGATACCGAAGCTCCCCTCGCACACGTTATACTCTGCGAGCTGGAAGACTGACAAAAAGAAAAGTAGCGCAACAGCTAGTCGTGTAATTTCATTGAGTTTATAGCGCCACGCGACATAGACCGCAAGACCGATTTCAATGAAAAATGTCGCAATCATTACCGGTGGTGAAAAACAGTAGGTTGTATTAGTTTTAAGATATCGCATTATGCTTTCATTATAGCAAAATACATCCAAAACATATTAGTGTATAATTAACACGATGCATTATGAACAAGCTTACGTACCACCCACACTGACCGTTGATGCGGTGCTGTTCCAGCTTGTTGATAGCCAGCTCATGGTTTTGCTGACACGGCGCGCCGAAGAGCCGTTTAAGGGCGCGTGGGCACTTCCTGGAGGGTACTGCGCTGAAGGGCAGACGACGATTGAAGCGCTCACCTCGATTGTAAAGCGAAAAGTTGGTGTTGATATCGATATAGACTTGGGCTATATCGAACAGCTCTACACATTTGACACTGTCGCCCGTGACCCACGTGGACATGCAGTAAGCGTCACCTACATGGGATGCGGCAAGCATATCGCTACAAAAGGGGGGTCTCAGACTTCCGAGTGGCACCCTGCAGATCAATTACCCGCACTCGCCTATGACCATGCCGACATTATTGCGTACGCGCGTGACAGACTTACGGCAAAACTCACCTACACTAATGCCGCAATGGGGCTGCTAAATCAGAAGTTCACCTTAAGTCAGCTACAAACCGCCTACGAGGCAGTCCTCGGCCGCGAGCTCGATAAGCGTAATTTCCGTAAAAAATTCCTTAGTCTTCATCTTATTCATGAAACATCGGAAATCTTGAAAAGTGGGGCGCATCGCCCTGCGAAACTTTACGAGTTTAATAATAATTCGCTTGAAACACTCGACCGAAGTTTCGACTAGCTACGCCGCTTGAGTGTAAGACTTGCGAGGGCGAGGGCTGCCACGATGAAGCAGCCGACAACCCAGATATCACGCCACATATCACCTGTAATATCAGAATTTAGAACAACACCGTTTAACGCATCGACTGCATATGTGAGCGGCAGCCAATATGCTACAGCGTTCAACACATCTGGTAATTGGGCAAGTGGGACGAATAGGCCACATACAATAAGTTGAGGGAAGATAAATGCCGGCATAAACTGTACCGCCTGGAATTCTGTGCGAGCAAATGCGCTCGCGAGTAGCCCAAGCGCAACGCCGAGCAATGTATCGGCGATAGCGACAACAATTACAAACCACTGCGGGCCGGCGACATCCATGCCGAGCCAGTAAATTGCTACTGAGCTCGTAATAATTGATTGAACGATGCCAAATATACCAAATGCAAGCGCATAGCCAACGATAATATCCGCCTTGCTGATGCGCATCGTCATGAGGCGCTCGAGCGTGCCACCCGTGCGCTCACGTAGTGTCGTGATGCTTGTAATTAAGAACATGATGACAAACGGGAAGACACCGAGTAGCGCTGGAGCAATCGAGTTAAACATGCGGTCGTTGTTTGAGAATACCCATGCGAGTAGCGACATGAGTATTGTTGGTGCCAAAAACATCAACGCAATTGTGCGCTTATCGTGGAGTAGCTGCTGTAGAATGCGGCCAGCCGTTGCGCCGGTTGCTTGCAGATGGTACATTATGCAACCCCTCCAATCATTGCAACAAATGCGTCGCCGACACTACTTGTTTTTGTTTGCTCGAGTAGCTTTTGTCGCGAATCATTCCAAAGCAAATTGCCATCGCGAATCAGCACAAGCTCGTCACAACGCTCTGCTTCATCCATAACGTGGCTTGACACAAGGAGCGTTTTACCTTGCTTAGCAAGCTCGGCAAATTGCTTCCAGAGCTCGTTACGCAAAATCGGATCGAGCCCGACAGTTGGCTCATCGAGAATTAGTACGTCTGGATTACCGAGGAGTGCTACCGCAAGACTTACCCGCGCACGCTGCCCGCCAGATAGGGAGCGCACTAGCTGGTTCTGTTTGTCATCGAGCTGAACTCTTGCGATAATCGCGTCAGCATCGTGCACTCGAACACCGGCGACTCGTGCAAAATAGCGAATGTTCTGCTGAACCGTTAAATCATCATATACGGCCGGCGACTGCGTGACATAACCGATGCGCGAGCGTAGCGACGCCTTACCCGCTGGACCGTCCAGCACCTTTAGCTCACCCTTATACACTTGCACACCAACAATAGCACGCATTAGGGTAGTTTTACCCGAGCCGCTCGGGCCGATTAACCCCGTAATTGTCCCTGCTTGGATTGTCATATCAAGGCCGTGCAGAATTTCGGTCTTACCTTTTTGCACAATAAGCTTCTGCGCTGTGATTGCATTCATCTTATGCCTATTCTAGCGTATTTCTGGATATTTTTCTGGTGCTCTGCGGCAATATTGCGCCCACTCGTCATTTTCGTTTGGGATAGTGACTGATTCAATATACTCACCTTGCAAGAATCCACCCTTTCGGCCGGTTTTCTTTTGGATACTCTGTTCGATTTCTGAATGTGCGATATTTTGACTCGACAGAATATCGTTGATGATTTGCTGCACATCACCAATTTCTTCAATTAGATCATCGCGACTCATCGCGCCGCTTACTTCGTCCGCCTCTTCATGCAGTTTCGCAATAAGTGCCTCAAGCAAATCGTTGCCCGTGAGCCGACGGCCATTGATCGTATGGCCGTTTTCTCGGTGCCAGCCTGGAATATTATCGCGTACTAATTTTGCGTACTTAAATGTTGGCATATAGCCCTCCGGAAATTTAATGAATTTATTTCTTTAGTAGTTGTAGAAGCTCGACTTCAGAGATGATTTTTGTACCGTACTGCTCTGCCTTTTTGAGTTTACTTGCGCCCACTTTACCGCCTGCTACAAGATAGGTTGTGTCTTTGGCGACTGCCGTCTGGAATGTTCCGCCAAGCGTGCGAATTGCATCGGCTGCTTCGTCACGACCCATATGTTCGAGCGTGCCAGTTACGACAAAGTTCTGTCCGAGCAATTTGCCTGTCTTTTTCTCAAAGTGTGGCGCGACGCCAAGTTTCGTGAATTCCTCAATGAGCGCAAGGTTATCTTCGTCGGCAAACCATGCAGCGATACTCTCTGCTACAACTTTACCGATGCCATCGATGCCTTCAAGTTCATCAATCGTTGCGTGTGCAAGCGCCTCAAGACTCCCAAAATGATTTACCAGATCAATTGCCGTTTGCACACCAACGTGACGGATACCAAGCCCATATACAAAACGCTCGAGTGGTGGATTTTTTGCCGCCGCAATTGCCTCAATAAGTTTGCTGGCTGAGATATCAGCAAAGCGATCGAGCTGCAGTAGTTTTTCTTTTGTTAGGCGGTAGATATCGGCAAGATTATTTACGTAGCCCGCATCAACTATAGCGACAACGTTCTTTTCGCCAAATGTATCGATATCAAGCGCACCTTTTGAGACAA
>DATIJR010000020.1:0-12651 GCA_035478455.1 Patescibacteria group bacterium
GTGAATATTTCATTTAAGAGTGTGATGAATTTGACCGTAATTTCCTGGCATTCGCCCCTAATCTCTCGTTGATTACGAGTATCGATTATGACCATCCCGACACCTACCCGACACGCGCAGATTATGCTGCCGCATTCACGCAGTTTATGGATCAATCGTCGCAGGTGATTATGTGGGACCACGACAAAATCGACGGGCTTGTAGTGCCGCCAACCGCTTGGCAACTACGCGATAGCGAAGCAATTGACGTAGCACTAGCTGGTATTCATAACCGCGCCAACGCTACACTTATCACTAAGGCTACCGAGTTTCTCAAGCTTAGCGACCAGGATTCAATGCGCGAAGCACTTAATAGTTTCCCGGGATCTGCTCGCCGTTTCGAAAAACTTGGCGATAATCTCTATACCGATTATGGCCACCATCCTGCCGAGATTGCAGCTACCCTACAGCTCGCCCGCGAGCTTTCTGATCATGTCGTACTTGTGTATCAGCCCCATCAGAATGTCCGCCAACATCAGATTCGTAGCGAGTATACCGATTGTATGCAACTTGCCGAACAAATCTACTGGCTACCGACATATCTGACGCGTGAGGATCCGGCGCTTCCTGTACTGAGCCCAGAAGAGCTGACCGTAGACCTCGTGAACCGTGCTGCTGTTATCCACGCGAATCTTGACGACGACCTGTGGAGCGGTATTACCGCTGCGCGCAAGGAGGGTAAACTCGTGCTTTGCATGGGCGCTGGAACAATCGATGGCTGGCTGCGTAAACAGCTTAATGGCTAGTTAGCTACCGTAAACTCTTCAAAGAAAAAGTCATCGCCAAAAAAGGCTCGCGTGACGATTTTTTCGGTACCCGGAGCGGCTTGTATGCGGGCAATATTAAGTGGCTCGACCCATTTGAAGTGATCGTCAATGACGATATCGTCAGACTCGAACCGTACGATATGCGCGAGTGTGCGCGACTGCGTTTCGAACACTTCTTTTGTTGCAAGATGTAGCACATCTCCGTCGACGAGCACGGCGCCTTCTGCCGGGTGTACATTCGTACGGACTTTCTCGCCCACAACAATATAACAATCACCCACATGGCGCAATTTAGACGGCGTGTAATTGAGCTTTTCTGTCGCCTGCCTTGCGGCCATAGCGATGATTGATTCGTCATCGATTCGCATTTCGCTCGATGGGAGCTCCCATGTGTTTATGTTTGGCTGTGTCGTGCGCTTTTGGAGCAGAACTTTACCGTAGCCATCCTGAATCAGTAGTTTCGTTACGACCTTTGGCTGCATACGAAGCTGCAACGCGTCGTGGTTTACGCGTTCAATATAGTTTATGCCCAAGCTGCTTAGCGTGTAACCTGTATCAATTTTTGTTACATATTTTGCTTTGACTAGTAATTTAAGATGATAAGTAAAGAGATTTGTGTCTATTTTTGATGGGCGCATATCGCTAAAGCGTGCGGATTCACAAGCTGCGAGGAACTGTAGGATATCGCGTTCGATAGGATGTTTTATTGTATTACGCTCAAGCATGTTTGACTCAAATTTATTACCTCTATATGATTTTATCGTATCATTTTAAAGATATATATGTCTATAAATCTCAGTATTTAAGCATTATAAAGCCATGTTTCTTGACTATATTACACCATAAATTAACAATTCTACTGCGATTGGGCACGAACAAAGTAAGTAAGCCGGCCTTCATTGAGCCAACGTTCCTCGTAAGCAGTGAGCACTTTGTAGTCGTCTGCAAGTTCAGAATCATGCAAGTCAAAAGAAAGCTCAACGATATGCCATTTCTCGATAACAAGTTGCTCAAGACTCCACTGGAAGAATTCGGGATTATCGTGTTTGACTATGAAATCGCCGCTCGACGCAAGTACTGTCGCATATTTCTTGAGATATATCGGATGTGACATACGACGACCAGCGCTACGTTTTTTAGGAAATGGATCGCTAAAGGTTAACCATATTGTAGATACTGAATGCTTAGCAAATAGTTCATCGATTTGGTCTGCACGGGCTCGTATGAAAAAGATATTTGTGAGCCCCAATTCCTCAGCTTTGCGTGCGCCTCCCTGCAGGCGGTCCCCTTTTACGTCAAGGGCGGCAAACACTTGTTCGGGGTGTCGACTTGCGAGTTCAACCAAAAAATACGCGTTACCCGCACCGACCTCTACGACATCAATGTGCTTGTCGCGCGGCCATTCATCCGCCTCGAAGCAAAGGGGCGAGTTGAAAAACAAGGCAAACTTATACTTTTTGCGCTTGCGGGTAATAATGTAATCTTTTGGATCCATGCTCACCCCACTCTACCATAGTCTGTTGTAAAGCTTTGCAAATTATGACACAATAATGCTAACGGTTAGGTGAGACAAACAACATATGGAAAGTTCAATTTTTACGCAAATTAGTCTGGTCATCGCCATTGCGGCGTTGATATCGATTATAATGCGCGTGCTCAAGCAGCCACTAATTATGAGCTACATCATCACTGGTATCGTTGTCGGGCCGAGCGTGCTTAATATCGTCCATGCAGAAGACGCCTTTGAGTCATTTAGCGAGCTTGGCATCACTCTGCTACTCTTTGTTATTGGTCTCGGCCTTAACGCGGGTGTGATACGTAGCCTTGGCCGCGTATCAATTACCACCGCTAGCCTACTTCTTGTTGCCGTTGGCTCGGCTGGCTACGGGGCAAGTCTTTTCCTTGGCTTTAACCATGTCACATCGCTTGTTATTGGCGTGTCGCTTTTCTTTAGTAGCACGATTATCATCCTAAAGGTGCTCTCTGACAGCAAAGAGACTTCTCGCCTGTTTGGACAAATAGCTATTGGCATCATTTTAGTAGATGACGTCGTTGCCACCATTGCACTTGTTGTCATCTCGGCGTTTAGCAGTCAGGAAGCATTTACTCCACTTACTATAGGCATGCTCGTCTTGAAAGCACTCATACTCGGTGGCGCGCTTACATTCCTCAGCATCTACGTCATGCCGCGCGCTACACGATTCTTTGCTAAGTCACAGGAAATTCTGTTTTTGTTCAGCATCGCCTGGGGTATGATTGTGGCTACTGCGTTTGAGGTTGCTGGCTTTTCGACCGAAGTTGGCGCACTCTTTGCTGGTGTATGTCTCGCAGGCCTACCGTATGCCACAGAAATGGCATCAAAGCTCAAACCGCTCCGCGACTTCTTTATTGTTATCTTCTTCGTCACTCTTGGTGGAACATTCACCTTCAGTGCCATTGCGGAAAACCTAATACCGGCGTTATTAATTTCGCTCATTGTGATTATTGGCAAGCCGTTCTTCGTGATTGCCGGCCTCGGCATGCAGCGCTACACAAAGCTTACAAGCTTTAAAGCAGCTGTCCACCTCAGCCAGATTAGCGAATTTTCAATTATCTTGGTAATATTTGCCGCCTCTACGGGTGTTATTGAGCACCGTGCCGTTGCACTGATTACGCTTGTCGCGTTAATCACTATTGGTGTTTCGACATACCTTATGAAATACGAGAGCGTACTCTACCGTATATTTGAAAAACCACTCCGCCACTTTGAACGAGTATCGACCAATGAGCATGCCCATCGCCGTCCGCTCTATCCTGTCATTCTAGTTGGCTACCATAAAGGTGGCCATGAGTTCCTCAAAGCTTTCCGCGAAATGAAGCAACGATATCTGGTAGTTGACTACGATCCGGAGATTATTGAAAATCTTGAACAGCAAGGTATTCGCCATGCTTACGGCGACGCTACCGACGAGGACTTCCTCGATGAAATCAATGCTACGCACGCACAACTTATTGTGAGTACGATGACTGATGTTTCGACAAATCTTATCTTGCTTAAATATATTCGACGCCACAATCAGAAGATGAGCTTTATCTGCCACGCTGAGAATCTTAAGGCAGCGGCTGATTTGTACGAACACGGAGCAAGCTATGTAAGCCTGCCGCATTACATTGGGTCTGAGCGCATTTCAAGCTTTATTAAACGCCATGGCCTGGGCCATGATGCACTGACCGAATACCGCGATAAGCATTTAATTACTATTGGCCGACAGGCCTTAAAGGGGTAATCTAGAAATATGTGGCAACAAATCGTAAGTAGTTTCATCATTGTCATCGTAGGAATTGGATTTTACTGGGCTGGCCCAATGATTATTAACTGGCTGATGGGGCATGTATTCGTAACCGGCTACCAACGCACACTCCATAAAAAAGACCTTGAAAAGCGTCAGCACACATTGAGCTTCCTGTTTGCAAACGTATGGCGTATTCTTTCGGTTCTTATGATTGCCTACTTGATTTTTGCGCAGTTCTTTGACTACAAAGCGCTAGCTCCGCTCTTTGCGAGTGCTGGTATCATCGGCGTTGCATTTGGGTTTGGCGCGCAGAGCCTCGTGAAGGACTTTTTATCGGGAGTGTTCATCATTAGCGAGAACCAGTTCCGTGTTGGTGATGTTATCGATATCGAAGGATTTGGCGGCACCGTTGAACGTATCGGAGTACGATCGACTGTCCTACGTGACGTTGATGGTAACGTACACTACTTCCCTAACGGTATGGTACAGCATGTGATTAATAAAACGATGGGCTACAGTATGGCTCGCTTTACGCTATCGGTTGCGCCGGACGCAAACATGGATAACGTTACGAAGATTATAAATAAGATTGGCCTGAACCTTGCGAATGAAGAAGAGTGGAAGAATAAGATTCTTGAAGCTCCTCAGTTCGTAAATATTGGCAACTTCAACGCTACCTCTGTGGATATTATTATCACAGGTAAAACCCAGCCATCAGATCAGTGGGCTGTTGTGAATGAAATGCGCAAGCGTTTGCTCGCAAAATTTGAGGCCGAAGGTATTGCGATGGGTATTAACTCGGCCGCCATTACAGCAACCCAGCCTAAAAAGCGTTAGGATATTTAACGACTCAGATTAGTTCGGGCTAGCCCCAAACAGCAGTACGTCCGGGTCTACTGCCTTAGGGTCAAAGCTGTCGACACCAACGACCTGGCGCGCATGTTCAGCGTACATACTATCGAACGAATCAAAGGCTTCTTTATCGAGCTCACCAGTTGAGGCAAACGAATCGTCAGTCGTATCGCGAGATGCCTCTTTTTGCACAGATTGATAGCCCGGGCGGCTTAGATCAACTTGCGCCGCACCACTCGTGTTGTAGATATACATCCCAATTATCACCATTACGAAAGAGATCGTGATTACACCAGCAATGAGTAGCAGGAAGCGATGTCGTTGCCATACTGTCATACGGGCCGCATCGGTGCGCAGCTCTTCCATTGATACTGCCGCCATATTACTGATCCCCTTGCTGGGATGCTGCAATTGCCTTATTTCGTAGCCCATCAACTTGCTGTTTATACTGAGTTACCAAATTAGCAAGCCCCGCTATACTCTGGCGGACTGTTTGTCTATCCGTTTGCGCCTGAGCAAGCAACGAGTAGAAATCTTCTGGTTGGTCTACACACTTAAGCTGGATGGCGCGAAGCATCGTTTGCTCGTACTGCTTATATAGATCTCGAAAGTCGTTGAGCTTAGTGTTGAAATCCACCGTTGTTTTTGTGAGATCCACGTTGTCGAGTTTTGCGAGCGCAATACGGCTATTCATTGGCGCCATGAACTTCGTTGAGATTGTCTCGTATTCTTGACCAAGATGCACGCGCGAAAGTGCGTCATTGGCATGAATTCGGTTCAGCGTTGACTGAACGCCGAGGCAGTTTGCCTTAACAATGGCGATTTGCGAGCTTGTAAGACTTGCGGCTTGATTATCGGCGTAAACAAAAGAACTAGAAATTACAGCAAGTAGAACTGAGCCGATTACGAGACGTTTGTACATTAGATTTATTATATCACTTTAGCGCTACTCTACTAAGCGGTAGCTACCGTTAATTATCTGAACGAGCCCGTCTTTTACAAGCCCTACAAGCGCGAGTTCGAAGCGCTCGTCGGCATTAACTGCTTCTCGTAGCGCTGCCTCTGTCATAAGATTTACTGCGAGCTCGCGAATAATCTGCCCGCGAACCTCGCGTACACTTCCCTTGAGCGGTGATTGCTTTTTGTAATGTTTACTCTGATTTAAGAGTGCACCTTGAGTACTTTTGAGATACGACCCGTAATCCATTAGCTTCCAGAACCATTGTCGTGGCTGCTCGGTATCCATTGTCGACTCGACCAGTGCGAGAAGTTCTTTATCTGTTACCTCAAATGAGTCTGCAAAGAAATGATGAATATATACGGTGCGGATGTTTGTTTCAATAAATGGCGTCGCAACTTCATATACATAGTTCATGATTGCTCCTGCGGTATTTTTACCTACGCCAGATAATCGCTCGAGATCTTTCGCAGTTTTCGGCTGGCCATTCGCAACTACCTGCTGCGCCGCCTGCCAGAGAAATTTTGCACGGCGGTTATATCCTAGACCCGTCCAAACTCTGAGTACATCAGCAAGCGAGGCAGTCGCGAGGTCTTCGATGGTTGGGAACGCCGCCATAAACTCGTCAAACTTAATAAGTGCGCGAGATACTTGCGTCTGCTGCAACATCACTTCGCTCACGAGTACATGATAGAAGCTCGGATCGTCGCGCCACGGCATATCGCGATACCGCGCCCTGGCTTCATTCCATACCAGCTCGCGGAACTCTTCAGTATTCATTTAGCTCTTTTGCTTTGCGAGCCAATGCATTACAACCACACCGGCCACCCAGTACGGTATCAAAAATAGAATTGTGTCAAGCACGGGACGGTTTGGTACAAGTAACGCATAGGTTAAATATAGGTAAACTATATACGGAACGTACGTTAGCCAACCCATCCAGTGAATCGGGATGTAGCTTCCCCGAAGCGGCTTAAACCATACCTGGTTTTTACTCTGTTTCTTCGTTTTTGACGTCTTACGTGCTGCCATAGCACTAGTGTATCGTAGAGATCATAAAACCGCAAAGTGGTACACTAGAAGTAGGATTCGAAGGAGGGCCCATATGAAGCTAACAAAATTTGAACACGCATGTTTTACGGTAACAAAAGATAACCAGACAGTAGTAGTTGACCCGGGAAGTTGGTCGACAGACTTTACACCGACTACTGATATTGTTGCGGTGGTTATCACCCACGAACATGCTGACCACTTCTACGAGGCCCAGCTCGAAAAGATTGCTCAGATATGCCCTGCGGCTGTCGTTGTTGCGCATGCAAGCATCACTGCAAATGTCACTGCCCTGCCAACAAAGAATGTAGAGGCGGGCGAAACTGTCACTGTCGGGCCGTTCTCGCTAACCTTCTACGGCGGCGATCATGCAACGATTTACGACGGCTATCCACAAATTGCTAATCTTGGCGTGCTTATAAATGATGCCGTTTATTACCCTGGTGATTCGTTCGCATTACCTGAAAAGCAGGTTGATACACTGGCGCTCCCCGTTTCGGCGCCATGGATGAAGCTTAGTGAGTCGATGGATTTCTGCAAAGAAGTTAATGCACGGCTTGTGTTCCCTACGCATGATGCGATTCTTTCAGACGCAGGCAAACTCGTTGTCGATAAACTACTTGGTGGTGTTGCTAGCCAATACCAGCGACTTGCAGAGCCGATTGAAATCGATGGATAAAGCCCTCGAATACTTACGTGCGCACGACCCGATTATTGCAGAACTAATTGCGCGCTACCCTGCACCGACATTTCACAAACATGGCAATTACTATCAAGAGCTTGTTGATAGTATTATTAGCCAGCAATTGAGTGTGAAGGCTGCACGCGCAATCGAGACACGGTTTAAAGATTTATACGGTGGGGACTTCCCGAGCCCAGAGCAAATTCTTGATACCGATATTGAAACACTGCGTGGCGTTGGCATCAGCCGACCAAAGGCTCGCTATATTCAAGATTTAGCGATGAAGGTACTGGATGGATCGGTGAAGTTTGACCATTTCGACCAACAATCGAATGAAGAGATCACCCTGGAGCTTACCGCTGTCAAAGGTATTGGCGAGTGGACTGCACATATGTTTTTGATGTTCTGTATGGGCAGGCTTGATGTATTGCCGATTGGCGACTTAGGGATTCGTAATGGGGTTATGGCGCTTTATGGGCTTACGGCAACTGCTACGCCCCAGGATATTATTGATATAGCAAACACGCACCAGTGGAAACCGTATGAATCGGTTGCCAGCTGGTACGTGTGGCAAAGTTTAGACAATATGCCAGCTACAAGCCAAGCTCTTTAAGCTGGGCCGCGTCGACAGTACTTGGTGAGTTCATCATGACATCTACGCCCGAACCGTTCTTAGGGAACGCAATTACTTCGCGGATGTTTGATTCGTTCATAAGCTCCATAAACATGCGGTCAACACCAAACGCACAACCCGCGTGCGGTGGTGCACCGAATTTGAAGGCGTTAAGCATGGCGCCAAACTTGTCTTCAACATAGGCTTGGTCGTAGCCAAGAAGGCCAAACACCGTGTAGAGTACTTCTGGGTTGTGGTTGCGCACGCCACCGCTACAAATCTCGTAGCCGTTCATTACCATGTCGTACTGATCGGCGATAACGGCGAGTTTTTCTTCGTCGGTTTTAGCGCTCTCGAGTGATTCGAGACCACCCTTTGGCATACTGAAAGGGTTGTGTCCAAAGTCTACCTTACGGCGTGATTCATCCCACTCGTAGAATGGGAAATCAACGATCCAACATAGGGCAACTTTGGTTGGGTCTTTGAGTTCGAAGTGCGTGGCAAATTCACTACGGAGACGGCCGAGGACTTTGTTTACGACAGCGCGTTTGTCGGCGCCGAAGAATATCGTGTCGCCATCCTGAGCGCCAGTCGTTTCTTTGACCGCGGCAAGCTCGGCTTCGCTTAGGAACTTAGCGATTGGGCTCTTTGCTTCACCGTTTTCGTAGGTAATGTACGCCAAACCACCTGCGCCTTCGCTTTTGGCGATTTCTGTAAAGCCATCAATTTGTTTGCGGCTCAGTTCGCTACCGCGTTCAACGCGAATTGCCTTTACAACTTCAGCATTTTTAAACACTGCGAATTCAGTTGCGCCAAATACATCAGTCAGGTCAATAAGCTCCATACCAAAACGTAGGTCAGGCTTGTCGGAGCCATATTTTTCCATTGCTTCGCGGTATGGGATGCGTGGAATGTCTTCTGAAAGAAGTGTTTTGCCAGCAAATTCAGTCGAGAGCTTTTTGATGAGTGGGTCAAACATCTGGCGAACTTCTTCGCCGTCTTCTACGAAGCTCATTTCGGCGTCGAGTTGGTAGAATTCGCCGTAGAGGCGATCTGCACGAGGGTCTTCGTCGCGGAAACATGCTGCAAGCTGATAGTAGCGAGGCACGCCGCCAACCATCAATAGCTGCTTAAACTGCTGCGGGGCTTGTGGTAGGGCGTAGAACTTGCCTGGCTGCAAACGCGCAGGGATTAAGAAGTCGCGTGCGCCTTCTGGGCTGCTGTTCGCAAGAATCGGTGTCGTTACTTCGGTAAACTGCTGCGCTTCCATAAAGCTGCGGATCTCGGTGAACATTTCAGCGCGGCGCTTTAGCAGGTGTTGCATTTTTGGTCGGCGCAAATCGAGATAACGGTACTTCAAACGGAGCTCTTCGTTCGCTTGTTGCTCAGCAAATGGCTGGATTGGCAGTACATCAGCGCGGTTTAGCACTACGACATTTTCGACGACAATTTCGATGCTGCCTGTTGGGATTTTGTCATTTTTAAGACCGCCTTCACGCTCGCGCACAGTGCCGCTTGCGCGGATAACAAATTCATCGCGAAGTTCTTCAGCTAATGCGAAAGCTTCTGGTGCAGCTGGGTTAATAACGAGCTGTACGATGCCAGTGTGGTCGCGTACGTCGATGAAAATAAGCCCACCGTGATCGCGACGTGTGTTTACCCAGCCAGAGACGCTGATTTTTTCGCCAACTTTTGCCACTGCATCAAGTGCATATGTTCGTTCCATAGTAATTCCCTTTGTATAAAGTATTAGTTACTGTCTTGGCTAACGAGATGGGTCGTTTGCACTCACATAAGCCGCCGGTGCTTATCGCAGTGCCGACCCGTTAATTACTATTATCTCGTCGAGTAACGTATGTCATTATCTTTATTATACCATTCTCGAGGTAAATAGTCTAGTTTACCTCTATACGTCGATGCCGTGTGGCGAGCGATTATTGTGCTTTGCTTCGCGCTCAGCAACGGCTCGCAAATCGTCGTGTAGATCGAATTCATCAATGATCTGCCTACCGATAAGTTCCTCGATGACATCCTCGAGTGAAAGCAGACCGGCTGTTTCGCGATAGCCATTTACTACAATGAATAAATGATGGCGGGTTTTCAAAAACGCAGCGAGGGCTGCATCGAGAGTTTGGTCTTGGTGAATGTAGTACACCTTTTTTTCCATCGCCCGCTCGGCCGTTTCTGATGACCGGTCCTTCAGTGCAAGCAGCTCACGTATATGCAGGACCCCGATTACGTGGTCAATATCGCCGTCGAGCACCGGGAAGCGACTGTAGCCAGTTTTATGTAGCTCATCGAGCAGTAGCGGCCCGAGCACATCAGACTTTTGCACACTCGCGATGACTCCGCGTGGTGTCATGATTGATTCAACCGTCTTACCGGCAAAATGCAACCCGTTGGTAAGAAGTTTCTTTTCATCGGATGTTAGTAGGCGCCCTGATTCGCTGATTAAGTGTTCGAGCTCTTCCCTTGAGCCTACGCTCAGATTTGTCGCGTCAGATGCGATACTGCGAATAAACCGACCAATCCATGGCTGCGCTTGCACGAAGCCGACCAGCGACTCATCGTATGGCTGATACATTCGATCGGCAAGGCCATGTACCCAGTCTATCTGCGCTATACGGCCATACCCGAGCGCAAGAACTACCCCGATGATAAGCCCAAAGAACGGGCCAAATGCCGAAACTGCGAGGAGCACCGCGAAAACGAGAAGTAACGCCACTACTGCGCGGAGAAACGAAACAACATCAGCAATCGCAAGCTCGCGCTCGAGTTCGCCATGTGCCGAGGTATCGCCTTCTTCACGACGGCGCTCGAGTTCGAACCGTGATAAATGGGAACGACGTGGAGATATGCTTGCCGCCAAAACTAAGAACACGACGGCAAGGCAGAAGAGTATGATTATGAACGTCTGCATGGCTTTATTGTACCCTACCTTTACCTTGCTGCGCTACGTAATCCGCGGTATACTTTTATATAGATAAACGAGGGAGAATTCTGTATATGACAAAAAAGGCGTGGATTATATTTGCCATTATTTGTGTGGCGCTGATTGGTGGACTCATTTATATGTCGAGCATGAACAAAGTTGATGTATCAAAAGTTGATGCACTCAAAATCCAGGATGCGGCAAATGACAATGGTAAGATCGCCGACCATACGTTTGGCAACATGAAAAGCAAGGTGATTTTGGTTGAGTATGGTGACTACCAGTGCCCAGGTTGTGGCGACGCATACCCTATCGTTAAGCAGATCACTGAGAAGTATAAGGACCAACTTGGATTCATCTTCCGCAACTTCCCACTTTCGACACTTCACCCTAACGCGCTTGCTGCAGCAACCGTTGCCGAAGATGCTAACCTGCAGGGTAAGTTCTGGGAAATGCACGACAAGCTCTACGAGACCCAAGATTCATGGAATCAGTTGAGTGGTTCTGACCGTACTAATTACTTCTTAAGCCTTGCCGATACTGTTGGCATCGATAAGAGCAAACTTGAATCAGTACTCAACGGCGACTCAAGTGATTCAAGCAATGTGAGCAAAAAGATTAACTTCGACATGGCCCTTGGCAAAAAGCAGGGTGTTAGTGGTACGCCAACGCTATACTTGAATGGTAAAGAAGTAAGTAACCAATACTTCAAGGATGGTAAAATCGTTCCACAGAGCGTTACTGGCGCACAGCCAGTTTGGAGTGACGCAACCGCATTTGAGACACTCGTTATTAAGCCTGCACTTCAAGACAACGGAATGCTCGCTAAGTAATTAGATAGTTGATACAAAATAATACACCCCGGTGCCTTGGGGTGTATTATTTTATTGTTTTGCCCTTCGATAGTAAGGGCGGTTGTAGCGTATACGCTAGTCGTGTGCGATATACAGCTGCCAGTTGGCAGGCACCACATCCACCGCGATCTTTTTACTCCGTGATGGAGCAAACGTGATTGCTATTGGCATGTGTTTTGTTTACCTTTGGCTCATTTACTGAAAATTCTCGACCTTTGATTACTCTGTAGTGGACATTTCTTTGAGCCAAACGTAACTGTACCAAAACGAAGCTTTATAGGGCAAGCATAGGCGTGTACGCTTGCCCCACCACCCCTGTTACTCTGATGGTGTGATATTTACACTGTCGCGCAGTGGACGCTCTTTTACAAAGCATACAATAACGAGCGAGAGTGCCATCAATGTTGCAGCAAGCATAAAGATTTGATGGAGTGACTTTGTGAATGCATCGGTCACTTCAGTGCTGTACTTGTTCTGCTGATTAGTGAAGGACTTCTTCGCTTCTTCGCGTGCAGCAGGTGCTGGGATTTTATCGAATGCCTGGTTTGCGCCATCAGCAATCGTGTCTTTCTGCGTGTTAATTTGCAACAGTACGTCCGCGTCAATATCACTACCAAGCATTTGCGCTGATT
>DATIJR010000021.1:0-4000 GCA_035478455.1 Patescibacteria group bacterium
CGTATTCAGATTTTTGAAGGCGTTGTTATCCGTACCGACAACAAAGGTCAGCACACGAGCCGTATCACTGTTCGTAAGATTGCTAGCGGCGTTGGTGTTGAAAAGAGTTTCTTGCTCCACAGCCCACTTGTAGAAAAGGTAGAAATTGTACGTCGCGCTAAGGTTCGCCGTAACTTCCTTAGTTTCCTACGCAACCGTAGCGGTAAGAGCGCTCGCCTTGCAGCCGTACAGTTCGACCGCGAAGCAGTTAACGCTGTTGTCGACAAGCACGCCGAAGAAGAGGAAGCTCGTCTTAAGGAAGAGGCTAAGGCTGAAGCTGAAGCAAAAGCCGCTGAAAAAGCAGCAGAGCAGGCTGAACTTGAAGCAAAGCAAAAGGCCGTTGAAGAAGCTCACAAGGCTAACGGCTAGTCTGAGCAAAATTCCAATGATAAACTCCCCGCTAAAACGGGGAGTTTTGATTTGTCTGAATTAACTCGGCAGGCTAGAGGCGCTGCGGCGGAGACGGCGACTGCCATCCCCGCCGCTGAGACGTCTGGTCACGCGTCTTCCTTGCGGATGGCGGTGAGCCTCGCGTACTCTTGTACCGCTGGGAAGATCATGACATCCCAGAAGCGCTTGCAGAACGCCGCCACTGCCCAGACGATCACCGTCAGTAGGGCGAACACCGTGGCGGTGATGGCGACCACACGACGCGTCGTGAGATTCCTGATGCGTCGTAGCCAGCCGCGCTTGAGGATCTTGATGATCCCCAGCCAGCACATCGTGTTCAAGAGGAGGAGAAGCCAGAGCAGTTGCAGAGGGTTCATCACACTTCCAGCCTGTCGAGGTGCCCGGCTGGACACCAACCGATACTGTCATATATTATAGCATATTTACTATTATATGTACACATCCGTATACCGCGAATGTAAATGTAGCGTACACTAGTAGTATGATTCTTGGGATTGATGAAGCTGGCCGTGGGCCATGGGCGGGCCCCCTCGTCGTAGCTGCGGTGGTACTCGGCTGTGAGATCGATGGTCTTAATGACAGTAAAAAACTTACCAAACGCCGCCGCGAGCAGCTTGAGCTTGAAATCCTCGAAAAAGCGCAGGGCGTAGCAACCGGCTGGGTGAGCGCGACAGAGTTAGATAGAGTGGGTATGAGTGAAGCGCTGCGCCTTGCGACACGCCGTGCGGTCGAGCAAATTACTGCACCTTACCATGAAATTATTATTGATGGCACGGTGAATTTCCTACGGGACACATCCAAGGCTAACTATGTGACAACCTTGCCAAAAGCTGATGCACTCATTCCGAGTGTGAGCGCGGCCTCAATTATCGCCAAGGTTGCCCGCGACCGTTACATGACTGAACTTGGCGAAAAACACCCCGAGTATGGATTTAAAAATCATGCAGGCTACGGCGTAGCGAAGCATCGTGAGGTAATCGAGCGAATCGGAGTGATTGATGAGCACCGACTAAGCTTTGCTCCATTGCAAAAATATCGTACTCTGCCAGCCGAAGCATTGCCAAAAGAAACTACCATCACGCATAAAATAACCACCCGCAAGATCGGTGATGTGAGTGAAAATGCCGCAGCCGAAGAACTCGTTCGCCGTGGTCACGCGATCATCGACCGCAACTGGAAAACAAAATATTGCGAAATCGATATTATTTCATGTAAGGGCGACACGATTTACTTCACCGAAGTAAAGCACCGTAAGAACGCTAAACACGGCGACGGCCTAGATGCAGTCACTCCGGCTAAGCATCGCCAGATGACATTTGCCGCTCGAATGTATGCACAGGTTCACAAACTTACGGATGTGAACCTGCAACTACTCGCCATTGCGACCACCGGCGACAACCCGGCTGTCGAACTAGTCGTCGAGATCGTGTAGCTTCGCGCGAACTGCTTCACCGTCGCTCGAGAGGAGCTCTAGACGCGCGGTAATCTCAGAAATACCCATAGTAATTGTGCGAGTAAGTGACGGATTGTCGAGCATTGGCTCAAAGAACTTCTTGTATTCAGCAAGCTGCTTGTCGGTCATAAGGCCACTTGCTGCATAGCGTGGGAATTCATCGAAGCTCTTGTCGCCGCCGTATGTCGTGAGGATCCAATCCCAGCTATTCCGCAGCCAGTCCCAAGCCACAGTACGAGTAAAGCGGTTCCGTACAAGGTAAATGAACCATGGCGAAACGTCCTGTGGGCGTACAATTTCTGCATTCTTGCAATCAGCGAGCAAGCGCGCAGCAACCTCTGGGCTACGTGTCGAGGTCATTGCCGCCATAATATCTTCTTTTAATTCTGCTGATGGAGTATTTTGGTACGTATCCATCAATTGGTCGATAACCGTGTTGTCATCGGTGTAACGCACCACGGTAGCAATAACCAGCGAACGAATTTCCGCCGAGAGCTCCGCGAGGGTCGCAATATCAAATCGTGACATCATTCCATCAATTACATCGGCATCTTCACCGTAGAGCATCATGCCTAGGATGGTGCCGCGCAGCTTCGTGTCGGTGACTGATTCGCCCTCGATTGGCTCAAAGCCAAGGCGCTCGAAGTTGCTACGGGCAATGCGTGCTGAAAGTGTACGGAGTTTTTGCTCGGCGATGCTGTCGGTCTCTATGAACTTTTTCAGCTCACCCAAAGTCATTGCCATAATGTCCCATACCGCATCGTTTGCTTCACCCTCGTAAAAGTTCAACAAATCAATCAGTGAAGCTGATGATTCGTAGCGGCCGCGTACGAGTAGCGTCTGATCATTAAGCAGCGTCAGGCGATCGATGGTCGACGCGCTATGAATATCAGAAAGCAAGGTTTTAAGGTGCTCGGGGCTGTACTGGGTAACAAAGTGACCGTTATCGTTGCTGTTAAAACGCTGTGTTTGCTCAATTGGTACAGCAAGTTCTTTGTCGTACATAATTTCTGGTGTGTCGCCAGCAGGGGATGCACCGAGAAGTACGGGCCAAGTTTGCGTGCTTGGTGCATGCTCGCCAATAAAGAACTGTGTTTGGCTGAGTCCATCGGGCTTAACGGTTACTACAGGGTAGCCTGGCTGGGTGATCCAAGTGTTCATAAATGCCCCGACATCTTTGCCTGATGCCGTACTAAGGCATGCCCACAAGTCATCACCCTTAGTGTTACCGTAGGCGTAGGTGGCAAAGTACTCTTTAAGCCCAGCGCGGAACGCTTCTTCGCCAACAAATGCCCGAAGCATCTTCATAAGACGGGCACCCTTGCCGTATACGATTGCACCATCAAAGAGTGTCGAGATCTCATCAGGGTGCTTCACGGTTACTTGCACAGATTGCACGCCTTCAATCGCATCACGGCGAAGTGCGGCAATGCCTCGTGACAAAATGAAGTCAAGCCACGTCTCCCACTCAGGGTAAAGCGCATCAATAGCAATGTGCTCAACAAAGTCAGCAAAGCTTTCGTTAAGCCACAGGTAATCCCACCACTCCATAGTGACGAGGTTACCAAACCATTGGTGAGCAAGCTCATGCGCAATTACACTGGCAATCAAGTGTTTGCCGGCAGGCCCCGTGGTTTTAGGATCGGCAAGCAAACAAACCTCACGGTAGGTGATAAGCCCCCAGTTCTCCATGGCACCACTGCTAAAGTCTGGCAATGCTACGTGATCACACTTAGCAAGCGGATAGTCGACACCAAAGTACTCTTCGTAGAAATCAATAATCTTTGTAGCGCTTTCAAGAGCGAAATCGAGCGTATTGGTATGCTGCGCAGGGCTCGCCCAGATATTCACTTCAATTCCACGCTTGGTCTTGCCGGATTTTTTGTGAATATTACCCACAACAAAGGCAACGAGGTAGCTGCTCATCTTAGGGGTAACATCAAACGTTGTGAGTGTCGCATGGTCACGCGCATCAGTAGTAGCAACAGGCATGTTACTAAGTGCCACGTGCTTCGTATCATGGGTAATCGATACCGAGAACGTTGCCTTTGCTTCAGGCTCATCAATACAAGGGAATGCTTCACGGGCATGGTGGCT
>DATIJR010000022.1:0-6370 GCA_035478455.1 Patescibacteria group bacterium
CCTTTGCTGGCGCCCAGGCTTGCTCTGCGTTACGTGGGTCGGTGTATCGAAGCAAGTACCAGCTGCTGCATGCATAACCGTCCATTGTGTCAGTTTCGCGCTTAGCTGGGCGACCACAATCTGGGCAGGTTGTATTTACCCAGTCTTCTTGAGCTGCAAGTACAGACTTACCATCGCCTTTTGGTTCAAAGTCGGCGACTTCAGGTAAGATAACGGGTAAGTCTTTCTCGGGAACGGCAACTGCACCATGCTCTGGACAGTGAATAATTGGAATCGGCGCACCCCAGTAACGCTGGCGGCTAATGAGCCAGTCGCGCATTTTGTAGGTTACTTTGCTGTGGCCGCGGCCTTCTTGCTCGAGCCATGCAACGATGGCCTCGCGCGCATCGCTACTTGCCTGGCCTGTGAATGAGCCACTATTAATAAGCGTACCTTCACCGTGATAGCATTCTTCAGAGCTGTTGTCGGGGCGTTCAACAACCTCGATAACCGGTAGCTTAAATGCCTCGGCAAACGCGAAGTCGCGCGCATCGTGTGCCGGGACGCCCATTACTGCACCTGTGCCGTAGCCACCAAGTACGTAATCGGCAACCCAAATCTGGACCTTTTCACCGCTTGCTGGATTGATAGCATGGCTACCAGTAAATACGCCAGTTTTGTCTTTGTTCTCGCTCGATCGCTCGATTTCGGACTTTTTGATAGCCTCGTCGATGTAGGCATTGACCATTTCGCGTGTATCGTCATTTGCAAGTTCGCGTGCAAGCGGATGTTCGGGCGCAAGCACGAGGAAGGTCGCACCAAAGATTGTGTCTGGGCGGGTTGAGAATACAGTGATTGTATCGTCGCTGCCATCGACTGCATACGTAATTTCAGCACCTTCGCTGCGGCCAATCCAGTTCTCTTGTGCTGTTTTAATCTTCTGCGGCCAATCGAGTGCAGGAATTTCTTCAAGGAGCGCATCGGCATAATCAGTAATTTTGAAGAACCATTGCTTCATTGGCTTTTTAATAACAAGTGAATCACAGCGCCAACAATGACCGCCATTTACTACTTGCTCGTTTGCAAGAACGGTCTTATCTTTCGGGCACCACCACTGGTTGGCTTCTTTTTGGTAAGCTAAGCCGCGCTCAAAGAGCTGCGTAAAAATCCACTGTGTCCATTTGTAATATTCGGGGTCGGTTGTGTTGATTTCACGAGACCAATCAATGCTCGCGCCGACGCGAGTAAGCTGGTTTTTGAAGTTAGCGATATTTTCCTTGGTAGTTTCAGCTGGTTTGCGGCCAGTTTTGATTGCGTAATTTTCCGCAGGCAAGCCAAAGCTATCCCAGCCCATTGGATACGTCACGTTAAAGCCAAGGCTACGACGGAACCTGGCTTCGGCATCAACAATCGAATGCTCAAAGAAGTGGCCGGTATGCATGCCGGCGCCACTTGGGTACGGGAACATGCCAGTTATATAATATTTTGGCTTTTCGCTCTCATCAGGAGCTTGGTACCGATGCTCGTCGGCCCAGACTTTTTGCCATTTTGGCTCAATTTCAGTAGGATTATAACGCTTCATTACCTACTAGTATACCACCAGAGGTATTATTTGGGGTCCGCGTAGCGTGAAAAATGCGCGTCTTTGATCTTCATCCAGGCAGCAGACTGGCGCACAAGTTCGGCATCTTCTGTCATATCACACAATATTTTGACACATTCTTCGAGAAAGATAGTGTTCTGCGAACCTTTTACAAGAATTGCAGCGCCCTCCTCTGTGACCGAGCGGACAAATTCACCGGCGCGAATTGCGTCTGGCGCTACATGCACCTGGCAGCCACGTTGCCGTGCAATTGGAGCGAGGTATTTTTCGCAGTCTGGCCCAACGAGTACAACCCACGCGAGTAAATTAGGGTCACACATTGCACCAAGTTTTTCGTGCTCTGGCTTGCTTGATTCGCCAAGTTCGCGCATGTCGCCAAGCACTAAAATGCGCTGGGGCACATCATCAAACGAATAAAGTGTTTGAATTGCCGCGGCCGCTGCAGCTGGACTCGAATTGTATGTATCGTCGATAATCTTTGTGTTAGCAATACCACGAAGCAGATTCATGCGGCCCGGGACTGGCTTCACCAGAGCTAGACCATTTGCAACATCGCTAGGCGACAAGCCAAACAACAATGCCGCCGCTACCGCACCCATCACCGGGCGCAAGCTGTGTTCACCAACGACTTTAATTGTAGCTGGAAATGGCGCTACGCCGGCTGCAATAATATTCCCGACATAGCCCTGCTCAACAGTAAAAGCCTGCTGCTCGAATCGATATTCGGCCGCGCCAGTTGTGCCATAGGTACTAAAATTCGGGTTTGTTTCGTAAGCGGCAAATCGGCCTTCGACGTCGTCGCGATTAATAAGCACCATGCGCGAGAACTGCGCGATTGACATTTCTTCCTCGGCAACCGCTTCGATAGAATTAAAGAATTCCATGTGCTCTGGTGTTACGGCGGTAACTAATGAAATATCCGGCACAAGGTATGTACCAAAAGCGGCAATATCGCCCGGATGGTCGGTACCGAGTTCTTGAATGACTACGTCAACATCCGCGGGCTGCTTAATACGCATACGAGCGGCGCGAAATACTGTAAACCACTGCTTGATACTGTGAAGCTTTGGCGGTAGCTCAAGACCTAAGATAGCCATCGGTACTGAGATTTCTGAGTTATGATTGCCTTCTTGCATGCGCACACGGTAACGTTGCACGAGCAAGTCAGCAAGCGCGCGCTTGGTGCTTGTTTTACCAACGCTGCCCACGACAGCGATTAATTTTACCTCTGGGTGTGCTGCAAAATATTGGCGTGTGTATTTCTGGAGTTTCTTAAGAACAAACCGCTTAAACATATCTCTATACTACCAGATGTATCGGGCGAAAACTAATCTACCCAGCGAGCCTACCACATGCAGACGCGCCAAGCACGGCAGTACGGAAAGCTTCGATTTGTGACTCAAGTGCGACAAGCAGCAGAGAATCGGGCGTCCGGGCTTTGCCGATTTCGAGCACTGCACGGAACCATTCTAGTTGTCTCTCTGGTGGCGACGAAAAATGCCGCCACATTTCATCACCGATCAATGCGTGGTTTTCGACTAAGTCCGTTAGATTATGAAGCTTATCTGCAAGCGCCACGGTGACCGATGCCTCAGGCGCTTCAAATCTCAAGCGATGTAAGTAGGCGCGCTTCTGCTCGCGCTTATCTTTGATGGTATCGTCTTTCGTGACGCCCCACACAATTAGTGCAACTTCATCGCCGAATTCCCTGCGGAGATCCTCGAACGACACAGTTGTATCTTCTACTGTATCGTGTAATATTGCGGCTTGTTGTGTTGGAATGTCATCTGTTACACCCCTGACGAGTTCGAGCACCTCAAACGGGTGCTCGATAAAATGATTTCCACTTAGTTTTCGTATTTGTGTTTCATGCGCCGTGGCAGCATAGTTCGCTGCGCGCCAGACACCGTCGGGGTAGCGTTCAGTAATTGGTAGCTCGCTCAGATGATCGTGTTTTGCCACACATTCCTTTCTTTACACGTCCGCCTGTAAAACAAAAACGGCACACGAATTACTTTGATAACCCGCAGCCGTGGACGCATATTGTAAAGCCACTTGCCCTACTTATGCTTAAGTATAGCATCATGTAGCCAGCCTATCAATGCAGCAATAATTTAATATACGTGGGTTGAATGGCTAAAAAATTGACCTCAATGCAAATAGCTGTTATAACGAGAGTGTCAGAGCACAGCCCCGAGCAACGAGGAGCAGTAAGATGACCACGCTTAGTGAACCTGGCAACAGTACCCCGGCGGCAGAAACCCCCGTCGAACAAATCCTGGAGCTCTTCATCAACGAGCTCCTCGATGCGCCGAATGCCTACCCGGCATCAGCGGGCGGTCGTCCGCGGTACTTCTGGCCGGAAGATGACCAGATCGTCGTCTACGTGACCGGCCTTCCCGAGGACTCAGCGCCCATCAAAGCCGCAATTCGCGCGTACGCGGGCTATGTCGGCAGCGATGACCGCATCAGGTTCCCGGTCAAGGACATCGAGATCGACCGTGAATCGGGCCGCATTCGGGTCATCGGAGACCCGAGCCGCATCACAGAGATGCGCCCGCTGCCCAAGCGCTGATGCACACCCCGCCCCATCCGTCGAGCGTACCCCGCCTGGTACCTCCGGGTGTCAGGCGGGGTTTCGCTCGCCTGGTAGCTACCTACTCTTTATGGCCTTCCGCTGCATGCCTTTCTTCTTTTTTTCGAGCTTTTGATCACTCTGGTCCTCAGCTTCGACCAGATCTTTATCGGTAATGCCTAATTTTTTCATGATGGCGTCTTGCTTAATATTCATCGCAAGATTATCGCGATTCTGTGTGTTTTGAATAACAAACACCATGAGAAATGTAATGATTGTTGTACTGGTATTAATAATAAGCTGCCATGTATCAGAGAACCCTAAGATCGGACCGCTAATCGCCCAAAGAATGAGAACACCTAAAGCCACCGCAAACACCCAAGGTCGGCCAAGCCACGTGGAAACAGTGCTCGTGAATTGCGTAAAAATATCTTCTTTGCGTTTACTCATTTTATGCCCTCCTTACCGCTATTTAATACTGGAACTGTAGCATATTCCCTACTTTTATCAGTGAGATATCTTACAGAACAATCAAACCAAAAGGCTCATACTGACTAGGCAATGCATTGTGACATCAAAGTAGCGCGGAAGGAGAAAAAATATGAACATGGGTGATTTAGGTGTAGGACTCAGTCTTGGTGTTGCGGTAAGCGTTCAAGCTGTACTATCGTGGTTCCAAAGTAAAAGCTAGCTCTTACCCTCTCATTTTGTAACGTTGGAAACGAGCGCCTCTGCAGGCGCTCGTTTGCGTGGAGCTATGCGTCCACTTGACCTTTAGCTCGTTTGACCATCATGATCTTATTAGACGGAAGATTGTCGATCTGCTTCCAATCATTTTCAGGACAATTGTCTCTCCAGTCATTAGGAAGATACCCGTCTACGAGTTCAGGTAGCCCGATAAAGCTGACTTCAAGACCGTATTCCCCTTCTAGAATTTGCTTCGCCAGTGCATAGTCTTCGACTTTATATCGTGCTGCGATGCCAGATATACATTGGTCTGCATCCATCTTACTTATCATCGTCTCGCCAAAATCAGCCACGTCCCCAGTAATAAAAATGCCGTCCTCTTTTAGCTGTGAGTCAAACGCGTTTACAATACGCTTGATCAAACCACCAGGGAGATTAACTATTTTCTGCTCACTTCCAGTAATATATTTGTAGAATGGATGCTCAGATACATCCACACGCTCCATAGCACGCTCTACCACTATTCCGTCATAGTCAGTCGCCGCCGCATTATTGAGCGGCTTTTGCTCGCGCATTGCCGATATAAGCTCTTCACGCCGCGAAGCCCAGTCTGCCACCTTCACCCTGTACTTGGCTTGATACCATTGGTTATCGATCTTCTCCAGCCGCATATCCTCAGGCTGCCAAATGCTATCAAAACTATACGTTGAAATAAGCGTATCGAAACGATTTTCCTTGGGCAATACGGGCATATCGTCAAACAGTGAATATACCTCAGCATTCACCATAGCTCCGGAATTACTTAACTCAGGAGCGATTGTTGGTTCAACAAAGTCAGTGAGGGTTATCTCTACCGATTTTTGATCGTCGGCGCTTCTAATACCCTCCATGACCTTCTGCCAATGTCCGGTATTGTTGCCGCTCGATATCTCTTTAATTCTGAGCGTTTCACCTGTCGTGTTGTCAGCAATCAGTGCGCCCATAGCGGTATTAAGTGGCGCATTCTCGACAAACATCGTTGCGAGCTTTGCCGATTCTCCAAAGGCTATTTCTGAAGCGTAATATGATGCATTTATGGCATTCATGGCATCGGTTGTAAATGTAGGATTTACTGCGTCTTCGCCAGCTACAAGACAGATGCCAAGTAGCTCGTCTTGTGACAAATCGGTGCCTTTGGCATTCTTTGCAGCTTTTAGCTCTCGTAAAAGTGCATCCGTAATTAGGAAATCATAGCTTGGCGAGATATGTACAGACTCGTCTCGCAGGTGGATGAAACTCACTCTAGAATCCCATACGCCTCGCTCATGCGGATTAAAGCCGTCTCTACCAAAAGACCCTTGTGCCCGAGTATACATGCGCGCAAGAACCTCCACGTGTCCCCCAAGCTCCTTGTTAGCATAGCTATACGGAGGCTCGTCGCTAATGTGGACTGGCGTGATGCCTGCGATAGGCTCACGTTGCGCTCGTTCTTTTTGGCGCTCCTCGGGTAGGGGTACGCCGTTCTTGTGAATCTCATCCATTACACT
>DATIJR010000023.1:0-1766 GCA_035478455.1 Patescibacteria group bacterium
AGGTATTGATTACTAGTCACGTGTGCCGCGGTGGTGGAATCGGTAGACACGTTAGACTCAAAATCTGATGCCCATTAGGGCGTGCCGGTTCAAGTCCGGCTCGCGGTACCAGTGATTAGTAATGAAGCATAGGCGTTTTGCCCGTATCGAGTTATACTAGGGTAAGATATATTTTTATTATGCGCCCAGATGAAAACCGTCCAGCTACACCCTTGTCGGTGCCCGCGCGTCAGCAGGCATCAATTAATAGCAGCCGTGCGCAAGGCAATAAAGACGCCGCCGCAAATATCGTACGCAGCCAGATTGATACAATCTACCAAAACGATCCCAACGCTACAATGGAAGCAGGCGCGCAGCCTGCCACGACTCCAGAAGTTGCCAAGCCTGAACTAAAACAGGTACAGCCAACACCTACAAAATCATCTATCACCGCAGGCCCTGGTGCCGTAAATATGCAGGCCGCCAACCAGCAAGCTGAGACAAGTAACCCATACGAGCGAACGCACGACGAATCGAATCATGGAGTCCAACAGCCTGAGGCGTGGCGCAAATATCACAGCGCCTGGCAAAGCTACTACCAGCAATATTACGAGCGTTATTATGTTGGCCAAGTGCATAATGCAAAGAAGTCCCTCGAAAAAGACGCAAATGTACCGTCACGCGATGAGCCAGAAACCATCTCGAACGACGAAGCAATGTATGACTTACGGTCCAAGCTTCGGGGCCAAATCAATGAGCGCGCCGAAAAGGTACGCAAAAGCCGCCACTTCCTCCCAATCATTTCAGCACTCTGCGTCATGTTAGTATTCGTATTCTTGCAGTACAACCGTGTCATGTTCGCCGCAGTCGATGCCTACATCAGCCCAGGCAGCCTTGACCCATCGACACTCATCGTCGACCCAAGCGCAGCGGGCGAAGTCTCAAGCGACCCGCGATTAATCGTGCCAAAAATTAGCGTGGATGTACCCATCGTTTGGAATGCTAACGCCGCAAGCGAGGATTCACTCAACGCCGCAATGGATAAAGGCGTTGCATGGTTCAATATTCAGGGCGCTAGCGCCAAGCCAGGCGAAAAGGGCAACTTCGCACTCTCAGGCCACTCATCGAATGACTGGCTCGATCAAGGTAACTACAAGTTTATCTTCGCACGCCTTGAACAGCTTAACGAAGGCGACACTATTTACGTCAACTACAATAGCACTCGCTATGTATATACCGTCAGTAAAAAACAAGTCGTCAAACCAACCGATGTAAGTGCGCTCGCCGTCGGCACCGACAAACCACGTATTACACTCATTACCTGTACACCACTCGGCACCGCGCTCAACCGTCTGCTTGTCTTTGCAGACCAAGTCAGTCCAGACCCTAGTTCTGCTGCGCAAGCAACAGACCAAACATCGTCAAGCTCGGCAACACAGATGCCGTCTAACTCACCGACATTCCTCGAACGATTATTCGGCTCTCACTAAAAATACTATTTAGTGAATCAATAAGACTACTGATAACTACGAATCAGTAGTCATTCGCACGCGATTGAGAACTGTCTCGGTACCCGTTTTTGTAAAGTAGTACAAGTATTTGTTACCGCTTTCAAGTGCTGCAGGCAAGTCAAGCACATTGCTCGCAAACTTCTGGCTATTTGTACCATCATAGTCATAGTAATAGCCATCTTTATTAGCAGACATCATGTGATAGCCATCAAGCCACTGAACATCACGGGTAAGCGGCGCCTGCAAAGTTGTTGTTGCAGAGTTCTTAAGCTCTAG
>DATIJR010000024.1:0-3727 GCA_035478455.1 Patescibacteria group bacterium
CGGTGATAACTCGCATATGCACGCTCGGACACAAAACTGAACAATGTCATAAAGAGTGCGAGCTGCGAGAACTGAATTGCGCCAAATCCGACTAGTGGATACGCCATCAACCAGTGAAACCCTACCCAGCCCATCTCGGCAAAGATGAATCCTGAGAGGAGGCTGTATAGTTCGGTGCGTGGCTCATCGTAATTGCCAAGCACATGGCGAGAAGCTATATACCCCAAGCACCACATAGCAAGTACAAAAAAGAACACATCCCACGAGTATGACACAATCGACAGCGCCGTAACGCCAAGGAAAATTGCCATACCTGCTTGGGCTGCAACATACGACCGACGTGAACGTGGCTTAATGAATAGAAGCCAGAACACGTAAAGCAATGTGATGATAATCTGTAATGGCAAATTATCACCCGCTGCAAACAGTAGCGTTACAATTGAAACACCGACCGTCACATCCACCATATTGGCAGTGACATTCGCCAGCCAAAATCGTGGGCGTACAGCCAACGTGCGCCATTTGCTCAGCAGCACAACCGCAAGCGCAAGCCATGGAGACTGCGAGCCACGGATGAGCACGAGAATGGCAACAGCAAAAATGATATTGAGGCCTATGTATGCCGCTTCACTGAGTCGCGAACGGCGTTTGTGCATCTTGAGTAAGTCCATATATATCCTCTATTATATCACCTTACTGAGGTGACGACCCTTGCTGCGACGCATTAGCACTTGGACTTTGTACGATGACTACATAGTTAGTGCTATCACCTACCGTTACCCCCGGTACAGACGTCACTTGCTGTATTTTCGCACCATACAAACTTTCAAGTTTTGCGGTCGTCAAGGACATTTTACTATCCGTAAGCTTAAAAATTTCATTGGACGTGTAGGTTCCGTCGGCTGGAGCATTGTCGACTGTATCAACCGTCATACCGAGAGCCGTCAATTTATCTGCCTCTGTCTGCGCAGCGCCCGCAATACCCGACGCATTAAGCACAATCACATGTGCGCCTTCTTTAGTAATACCAGTCGCATAAATCGTCTTCTTCACAAACGCTTGGAGCTGAGTAAAGTTATAAAGTCCTGCAGCAGGCTGTGCGTCACCCGTCATAATACCGCTATCAAGCAGATTAACCCTTTGGAACGCATTTGATGGAATATCTTTAGCAAGTGTCATAAGTGTACGGACCTCGCTCGTTTCAAAATTCGTGCGCAGATTCTTTCCAATCGCATCGAAAATGCCAGTAACTTTGCCGATGTTCGTCAGCGTACCAGTACTCGTCGCCTTTTCTTTGATAGCAAGGATAATCTTCTGTTGGTTCTGCTCACGGTCGAAATTAGAATTACCGAGACCGTACGTTGGTGCAACGTCACCTCTCGCCTGCGCCAAGTAAAGTGCATGCTCGGCATCAAGCGTCGCTGGGCCATTTGGATAATCAATAAAGTGACCATTTGGCGGGCAATTTTGCTTCATCGTTGCAAGGCTTGCGTGTGCATTGCCACCCTTACACTTCCAGTCGAAATTACTGTCCATCACACCCGGGGCACCACCACTGCCCTGAATATCAACGGTAATGTTACCGACTGCATTCACCACATCACGCATCACTGAATAGTTCACATGCGCACTATATTGAATTGGGATGCCCAGAATGTTTCCGTAGAACTCACGTGATTTCGTTTGGCGCTCAGTTTCCGCAGATTCAGAATCCCAATCACTGTTTACACAATTAAAGTATGCGTTAATCTTACCCGCATATCCCGCGTCGCATGCCATACCATATTGCACCTGCATGTCGCGTGGAATACTAATCATATATGCGTTCTTATTAGTTTGATCAACGCTCAGCACCATAAGAGAGTCCGTCAGATATGCACCTTGGTGCCCCGGGTCATCCTCAGATGTTCCAAGAACCAAAATATTTGTACGCCCATTAGCGTCCTGTTGCAACTTCTTTTGCTGCACCAATCCAAAAATATCACCCTTAAATACAGAGTTGCTCGCCGATAACGCCTTAAAGGCCACATAGCCACCGATAGCAAGCAAAATAATAATAAGAGCAATTAGGGCACGCTTGATAATTTTACGACGGCGAGACTTTGGCGCTTTCTGTTGCTTCTTCTGCTGCTTGCGTTCTTTCCGTGTAAGTGGCGCTTGCGAATCAATTTCGTTTAGTGATTCATCAATATCGCTGCGAGTGAGTCCTTGCCTCCTACTTGGCGCTAAGCCTTCAGCACCAGCAGGTGTCGCCGCACGGGTATCAGAAATGACCGGTCGTTGTCGCAGCCCCTGTGCCATCGGGCTCGGCGTGCGACGACCAGCATAATCTCCACCCACCGCACGCGGGGAGCGTCGCGGAATAAAACCATCAACGTTCGATTTTCTCGCCATTACTCTCACCCACTATAGACGATGTATGGCGAAAAATAAACATACCGCCTACGCTAAAGGTTTTATTTTTTACCTTAAACGCGCTATAGTGAGTGCAATGCAACCGAACTACATGACACGACATCCTCACGCCAAAGACGCCCTGCAATTTGTCGGGTTTATTATCTTAGTTTTCATTGGCACACTCGTCATTAATACGTTCATCTTCCGCAGCTTCTCGGTCTCAGGCCATAGTATGGATAAAACCCTTGCCGATGGACAGCGCCTAATCGTGAACCGCCTCCCTATTACTATTGCTCAGGCTGAAAACAAGTCATACATGCCAGACCGCGGGCAGATTATCGTTTTCAAAAATCCACGTTACGTTGCAGGTATGCCAGACGAATACATCGTCAAACGCGTCATCGCCTTCCCTGGTGAGCGTGTTACCGTCCAAGACGGCGTACTCAAGGTATATAACAAAGACCATCCAGACGGCTTCAATCCAGATACAGCATACCGTAAAGATGGTGTCGGCCCACAATCACCGGTCAGCGGCGAAGGCCTCGACACAGTCGTGCCAGACGACACTGTGTTTGTGTGTGGAGATAACCGCATTGGCGACAACTCATACGACTCGCGTACAGGCCTCGGCAACATTCCACTCTTCGACATTGTCGGCCCAGTATCATTCCGAATCTGGCCGTTCAACACCATTCATACATTCTAAAGTTACCGACGAAATAACCCCGCCATCTCGAGCGGGGTTATTTTAAATCAAGGATGATTTATTTCTCAAGCAACTTTGCAAGTCGCTCGAAATCGTCTTCGTTCTTATACGTAATCACAATCTGGCCCTTGCCTCGCGCCATCTGACGTACACTCACCTTTGCGTTAAATTGCTTACCAAGTCGAGTCGCTCGGTCGGTGTACTTCGCAGACACAGGCTTTGCTTCACTGCGCCTAGCGGCAATCTCACCATTCTTAACTTGATTTGCATAACGCTCAGTGTCACGAGCGCTCCACTCTTCACGAATAATACGTGGCAAAATTGCCTCTACAATCTTCGTATCAAGTCCAATTAACGGACGCACCTGGCCTTCACGTACCGTACCAGCCGCGAGCGCATTACGCACCACTTCTGGCAGACGAAGTAATCGGAGCGTGTTACTGACCGCTCCAGGCGTCTTACCGCCAACCCGCTCACCAATCTGGTCGAGTGTTAGATTAAACTGGTCACGCAACTTCAAGTACGCGGTCGCTGTTTCAAGCGGATTAAGATCACGACGCTGTAGGTTCTCAATCAGTGAAATCTCAAGCTTATGCTGATTAGAAAGTGTACGTACTAACACTG
>DATIJR010000025.1:0-5705 GCA_035478455.1 Patescibacteria group bacterium
GCTAATATTGCTGTTTGTGGGCGTTCGTCTTCGCCAGCAATCGTGTCACTGTCATCGCCGACCCCAACCCCAACTTGCCGTTCCTTGGCCCAGACATAAATACCCGTTGCATGGCGGCCCGCCTCTGGTCGTTGAGCATTAGCTAAGAGCTCTGCTAAACTTAGCTCGATATCTCCAACAAGAGCTTCGGGAATTGGGCAGCCAACACAGGACTGCAAATTAGTATCCGTAGATAAGTAAGCAGTGATTGCGTGGCGTATCTCTGAGAATCGTGCCGCATCAAAGTCGCGGCCAAGTTGCAAATTTAATAATGGCTGTTCCGGCAATGGCTCGGCTTCTTGCTCACGGAGGGGTCGAAATTCAGACATCTTATCTTCTCACTGGGGTTAACTGATAATTTATAGTAGTTGCCCTGCAAATTCGGGGAGTCTAGAAAAGCATTATAACGCTTATACTGCGATATGTCAAGATAGCGCTTAAGTTTCTATAAAGATCCTAGCCCTTGCCGAGAACCTTACGCAGCCCCATCAGCTCCCATGCACGAGTAAGGCCGATCGCCGTTAGCGCAATGATAACATAAATAAGCACCGCAACCATCGTCTGTTCGTCCTGATTGAGTACAGTTAAAATGCCAGCAACCAACTCGGCGATATAGGTCGCAGTCGCTCCGACTAGCACTGTCCGGCTAATTTGCGCTCTTGCTTTACTTAGTTTGCGCAGCTGATAAAGCCCGCTTTGCTGCAATCTATAGGTTGAAATAAGCCCCACAATCGACAGTGCAATCGCACCGTAGCCGATATTAATAAATGGCTCAAGACCGATAAGACTCAAAAGAAAGACATTGGCAAATGCCGAATATGCACTTTCGGCCAAAATACCTTCTTGTAGACTTGCAGTCCGCGTATTATCTTTGCTATCAACGATAGAATTAGCAACTGCTAAAAACCCTATAAGAGTTGCGCCAGCACCCGCAGCGGCACCATAAAACTGACTAAACGATTCAGGACTAACCATATGCTTATTATTGTATCAGAACACCAAGCGACCGGCAGCTGCCTAATTGGCAGTTTGCCCCTCAACAGTTATCTTGTAAACTACGCCATCTTTAACATAGAAATTAAGCCGTCCCAAAACGTAGTCCATTGTTACAGGAAGAGCCTCACCATCCCGCTCAACAACGCGAGCAGGTACATTTGCAGCCGACGCTTTCTCGAGCGCTACACTCTCGGTTAGCCCGACATACTCTTTGCTCCTGTCATTAAGTTTGCTAGCAGTATTGGTAAAAGTTTTGCCTCTAATAGTACACTGCTCCGGGTAGGTCGTTAAAATATCACCGCCTGCTTTTTCGCACTCTTCAAAGTCGGTGACGACAGCAGGCTGCTTGAATAAGAGGGTTGCACCTACGCCAACAATAATCATAGCGATCACGAGTACGATGATGGCATACCAGGTTCTTATAGTAGGTTTTTGCTTACGAGCCATCGTTTCCTCCATCAAGCTATTGGTTACTACCTGATATTATACAATGCCACCTATTACACCAAAGTAAAATACCAGACGAATGCCTGGTATTTTACTTTGGTGCGGATAAGAGGACTTGAACCTCCACGCCCTTGCGGGCACTAGCACCTGAAGCTAACGCGTCTACCAATTCCGCCATATCCGCGTATGCTCCTACTATATCAGGGGTAGTAAGGTGATACAATACACCTATGGAAGATACACGCAACGTTATTGATGAATTCAAAGGCGTCCCACAGGAGCAGATTATTGCAGAGCTTGACGCTCGGCACCCTGATTACCTTGAAATCGCCGTCGATAATGTCACGCGTGACTTTAATATGGGCACAATTATTCGCACAGCTAACGCATTTGGCGTACGACATGTGCACGTAATTGGGCGCAAACAATGGAACAAGCGTGGTGCCATGATGACTGACACATACTTGCATGTGCATTATCATCAAACAGCGGTAGAATTCATGCAAGCAATAGCAAGTAAAACGCTCGTCGCTGTCGATAATGTCGAAGGCTCGCGAATGCTTGGCGCCAAAGAATTACCGCAGAACGCAGTGCTGTTATTCGGTGCCGAAGGCCCAGGAATTCGCGAAGAGCTTCTTAAAGAAGCAACTGAGATCGTCGCTATTGAGCAGTACGGCAGCACCCGCAGCATTAATGTAGGCGTTGCTGCAGGTATTGTCATGTACGAATGGGTGCGTGTTCACAAGGGGTAGGGAACAATTATTATGCTTGCAAAATGAGCATAATATATGCTATAATATTAGATAATTATGGCAAATCTGTCCTCAGAACCGTACAAGGGTGCTCGTGACTGGTATCCGGAGTCGATGCGGCTCCGTAGCTACATTTTTCACACTTGGCGTAAAGTTGCCCAGCGTTACGGGTACGAGGCGTACGATGCGCCACTCCTCGAGCCAATTGATGTATATGAGGCCAAAAGCGGCCACGAGCTCGTGGGCGAACAAACATATCAGTTTACAGATCGTGGCGATCGCCGTGTAGCAATCCGCCCAGAAATGACACCGAGCGTCAGCCGCATGATTGCAGCCCGCCAGCAAGAGCTTGCGATGCCTGCAAGGTGGTTCAGTATTGCGCAGTTTATGCGCTACGAACGCCCACAGCGCGGTCGCGAACGTGAATTCTGGCAACTTAACTGCGACTTATTCGGCCAAGAGGGCGCCATTGCCGACGCCGAGATTATATCTCTCGGGGCAGATATTCTCGCTGAACTTGGCGCGAGCGCCGAAATGTTCACCATCAAAATCAACAACCGTCGCATCGTAAACTTTATGATGGCTCAATATCTCGAGCTCGACGGCGTACAATCACAGCTCATGATCCGCTTATTCGATCGTAAAAACAAGATCGCTCCAGAAGCTTTCCGCGACCAAGCAATCGAAATCTTTGGCACCGCTATGGCGCCAAAAGGTCTACAAAAACTCGCTCAACTCTTAGCCGCGAAAACCATGGCCGATTTACCTGAAGCTATCCGCGAAAGCAACGCCGTAAAAGAAATCCAAGAACTATTCACGCAGCTCGAACGCGCCGGAGTAAAGAATGCTATGTTCGATATTACCCTCATGCGCGGCCTTGACTACTACACAGGCACCGTATTCGAATTCTTTGATACGCACCCAGAAAACGCCCGCGCCCTCTTCGGCGGCGGTCGTTACGACGGACTGGTTGGGTTATTTGGCGGTGAGCCAATTAGTGGCGTTGGCATCGCACCCGGCCTCAGCATGACAGAATTGTTCTTACACACTCATAAGCTCGTACCTAAGCTACGCAGCAACACTGATGTGTATATGATTGTCATTGGCGACTCACTCCGCGGCGCTCAAAAACTGGCCATTGACCTACGTAAAGAAGGGGTTAACGTCGAGCTCGATACAACCGGCCGCAAGATGGATAAACAACTCAAAACCGCCGTTAAAAAATCTATTCCATACCTGTTATTTGTCGGCGAAGAAGAAGTCGCAAAAGAAGTCTACCCACTAAAAGACACACTCACTGGCGAAGAAAAGAAGCTGAGCTTTGAACGTATCGTAAGTACAGCAACGGATCGTCGCACCGGCCATGGCGAAGACGACGAATTCGATGTTTCTGACATGATTGCCTAGTTCTGCTTATGCTATACTAATGGCATGAAACACCAGGTGAAGCGTGGGTTTACCATTGTTGAATTGATCGTCGTGATTGTAGTCATTGCAATCCTTGCAACACTTACCACAGTGCTCTACCTCGATGCTCAAAAGCAAGCCCGCGATACAGCCGTTCGTGATGCCGCCGATAAATTCGCGCAGGCAATCGAGCTCATGTCATCGAAAAACAACGGCGGCGCCATGATAAAAGGTGGCTATGGCTCTACTTCCTCGGCGACTTCAACGGGGTGCGCTGATGGCGGAGGCGGATACCAGGCACCAGGCTACGTCGCAAGAGATTCAAACTTTAAGTGCACGCTAGGCGATGCCGTCGTCGCTGGTGGCTATTTAAACTCATCCTTCTTTACAAACTTGCCGCCAAATGTTGGCGACGGAAACACACCACTCACGGACTTTATAGTGCAGTGGTGCAGCGGCGACAGCAGGCATTATCTTTTCTACAGCCAAGAAATGCCATCTACTGATAGCCTCGCGGCAGTGAATAATGTCCTCAATACAGTCTGTGTAAGTCAAATCCCCAATGTAGGTGGCCGCAACATGAGCGGCGTAATCCAGCTTGATGTGCGTTAGCTTCCGTCATCTGTTATAATCAGTAGTTATGAAAACGACAGTTAAACACCTATCTGATACGCGTGTGCTGGTAACGATTACGCTTGGGGCTACTGAACTTGAAGCTGCCGAGCAAGTTGCGCTGAAAAAACTAGCAAAGAATGTTAAGGTTGATGGCTTCCGTAAGGGCCATGTACCAATCGCGATGATCAAGAAAAACGTTGATCCAAACGAACTTGGTCAAGAAACTATCGAGAACGCACTTTCTCGCGCGGTTGCCGAGGCATACCTTGAAGAAAACCTACAGGCACTTGAGCGCCCTGAAGTTGAAGTTAAGAAATTTGTTCCAGAAGAAACACTCGAATTTACCGCTGAAGGCGATGTGCTCCCTGAAGTAACACTTGGCGACTACAAGAAGCTCAAGGCAGAGAAAAAGGTGAAGGCTGTCGTAAAAGCTGATGTTGAAGATACTATCGAACGCATCCGCAAAGGCTTTGCAGCCAAAGAAGAAACCAAAACAGCCGCTAAAGACGGTGATGAAGTAGTCATTGACTTCGTTGGCAAAAAAGACGGTGAAGCGTTTGACGGCGGCGCTGGCGAAGATTACCCACTCACACTCGGCAGTAATTCATTCATCCCTGGCTTCGAAGAAGCGCTTGTTGGCCTAAAGGCTGGCGACAAAAAAGACGTTGAGCTTACATTCCCCAAGGACTACCACGCAAAGGAACTTGCAGGTCAAAAAGTTGTATTTGAAACGACTATCAAAAAAGTAAACGCCGTAAAACTTCCTAAGGTTGACGACGAATTTGCCGCGAAAGTCGGCCCATTCACGAGCCCTGAAGAACTCCGCGAAGACATCAAGAAAGAAATCACAGCACAGCGCGAGCGTGAAGCAAACGATACGCTCAAAGACGACCTCGTAAAACAGCTCGTTGAAAAAAGTAAGGTAAGTGTGCCTGCAGTACTCCGCGAAGACCAAATCCGCTCAATCGAGACGGACTTACAGCAGAATCTTATGTACCAGGGACTTTCATTCGAGCAATACCTCGAGAACCGTGGCTTTGCAGACCGTGACGCTTGGGTTAAGGGCGAAGCTGAAGAAGCTGCCGACAACCGCATCAAAGCTGGTCTCGTACTTGCCGAGCTTTCTAAGGAACTCAAAATCGAAGCAAGCGCAGATGAACTTGCCGAACACATCAATGTGTATAAGCAGCAATATGCAAACAACCCAGAAATGGCAAAGCGCTTCGATGAGCCTGAAGCACAACGCGAAATCGCAAACCGTCTTATCACAGAAAAAGCGGTCGACGAACTCGTAAAACTCAACACTAAGTAATCTACGCTTAGTAATAAAATACCCCTCACGTTCGAGGGGTATTTTATTTGCCTTTCGTTCTTTCGAACTCATCAGCATACATACACATGTATGGAGGCAACCCTGTCCAAGCAGTCGCCATAAAGCGGGGGGTACCG